>JBJOFA010000010.1:0-12803 GCA_046049015.1 Actinomycetota bacterium
GATAGTCGTACTCCCACCACCACTGTTGACCAGTCACGTTAATGATCATCTCGCTGTCTTCAGTCTTGGCCAAGTCGAAAATCGTTCCCACCGTGGGGACACCCACACCAATCAAGATGAGTACCGGGATCACCGTCAAAGTGATTTCCAAGGCCGGCTTACCGTGAGACTGTTCCGGAATGGCCTGACCGCGATCACGGAAGCGGAAAATCACCCAAGCCACTGCGGAAAACACAATCAAGCCAACAATGCCCGCGATATAAAAAATCGGGCGCTGCAAGTTGTCGATCATCTCGGCGTTAGGGCCAGCTGGCTGCCAGGTGTCTTGTGGCGCATCGGTGGCACATCCAGTAAGGAACGCCAACGTTCCTCCAGCGGCCGCAACTTTGAGAGCAGATAGACCCAGTTTCGATCCGGACTTCACGCGGTGTCCTTCCATCGGTTCAACGGTACTCACAATCCCAGAACTCACCGTGCTGGAACTCGAATTCTCGCCACACATGTCGGAATTCACTTCCGATGTCACAACCTTCGCTTCACAAGTGCTCATGGAACCTGCACCTCAATGGCAGTTCCTTCAATACCGGGCACGGTGATGGTGTAGGGCTCGGCACTAGCAAAGGACGGCTTGGGAATATTCACGATGACTGACTGCGTACCACCTTTACCAACCTTGGATGTGCAGGACTCCAAAGCCACTTCTCGCTCAACTCCACCGCCGAGATCTTCGATCACGGTTCCGTAGCTCAACACCATTCGGTGTTCGCCCTCATCTTCGTTCTGGAAAATAATGACGGCGGGATAGGAACGTTGCAACGAGATGCTGGTCAACTCACCCGGAAAACCATCCATCTCAGCGGTCAATTGACCGTCCTTCAGAGTCACCGTGGCGGCCACACTGCTCTTGGCCCCAATTGATTCAGAAGCCAACTTGTCGGTATAACCCGATTCAAGTCCACAGTCTCGATGGGCGAAGTGGTCTTCGATGGCGGCCTCGACCAACTGCTCGCGCTCACCGTCGAGGGCTAGAACCACGCCAACTCCGGACAGGCCAGCCAGGACCACACCACAGATCACGGCCACAAGATTGCGACTTGTTCCGCGTCGAACTGAAATCACGGCGGCCACGAAAAGAACCAGTGCGCCCACCAGACCAAAGACGATTGGACCAGCTTCTTTGGACACCGAGAGGAAAATTCGAGAGAACGACAACACCACGATGGCCAGTAGAAGCGCTGCGCCGATGGGAATCTCGAGCGGATGCACCACCCATGAGCGAACCTTTTCGTTATAACCGGCGTCGGCTGAAGCCCGGTCACTCCAGTTCTGGATCATCCACTGACCCAACATGGCAAAAACCAAAGCGATTCCTACCTTGAAAATTCCCGGGTAACTGACTAATCCCACAATCATGAAACCGGTGGCCAAGGCGGTACCAAGAGGAAACCAACTACGTCCGACAACTCGTTGAGCCGCTGGAGCTGAACTGTGTGTCGAAGTCTCGGTAGACAACACGTGTCCGTCTCGGACATATGACGCAATTGCACCCAAGAAAATGAGAGCAGTGGCCAAGAAACCAAGAGCCACCACGCCAAGGGATCCACCATCGTTGGCAACGAACCAGACAATGGCTGCTGCCGTGGCAACGCCGGCCAGACCGTAGAAGAGTTTGGAACTGGTTGTGATCATAAGAGGGGTCCCGTCACTTCTGTACGTAAACGACGAACCAGATTGCGGTGAAGGCCGCAGTCAGGAAGTACCAATAAAGAGCTTGCGAGGAAACGATCTCAACTTCCTTGGTTCGACCACCGAGGTATCGAAAGGCGGACACTCCCGTGAAGATGATGCCGGCGACCAGCAAAATGGCCATGACTCCGGTGATGGCGTAGAACATGGAATGAAAAGCGCCGTCTCGGGCGCCGACACCCATTTGCGTCCAGATGAATATCTGAGCATTCAAGGTGGCAAAGCCCACCAATGCCGTGACTCCAAAAGCCATACCCGCATGAGGACGATCGTTGCGCTTGGCGGAGTACACAGCCCATTGCGCCATGACACAGGCCACGCAGAGGGCCATCAGCATCATGTTGGCGGCCACTTCAGGAACGACTATGTCAGCCGGCATCCAATCCTTGATGAAGCCGCGCTTGGCCGACTCTCGAACCGGAGCATCTGCACGGAACTGCAACCAGGTGGCCAACATGCCACCGATCAACATGGTTCCGGCAGCGCAGGCCAATGCAGTTCCAACAAAAACCTGTCGTCGGGCAAGGGGCTGCGGAGCGGGAGGCAGAGACAACATCAGGCGTCCTTCCCGTTCGAAGTTGCTTTGAGATCAGCGAGTGGTGTGGCGGAATTGACCACCATGATGTCCACGAAATTGTCGGAAGGTGGCGGTGATGAGGTGGCCCACTCCAGAGTGGTTCCATCCCAAGGATCATCACCAGCAGCCTCACCCGAAGTGAAGCTCTTCAAGGCCAAAGCGATGAAAGCCCCCGCCAACAAGAGCATCAAAGAAAATCCCATCGCCGTAAGAACGTTCCACAGGGCCTGAGGTCCGCTGTAGTCAAAACCATTCACCAAACCGGCGGGCTGATCAGCGAATCCAGCGATCATGTACGGCAACGATCCAAGTCCAATGGCACCTAAGGCCAAGAGCACTAGGGGCAAGGCGGCTTTGTCAGAGATGCGGCGACCCCACAACTTCGGACCCCAGAAACACACGGCACCAAAGGCCACGATGATCGAACCGAAAGTGACGGCCACGTACGAGCCGGTTTCATAAATGGTTCCCCGAAGGCCGGCATCTTCAATTCCACCCAAGATGTGAGAGGCCGCTCCGAGCACAACACCCAGTAATCCGACCAGCGAAAACGCCAAGGGGGCGGCAATCATCGGCTTACCTTCTTTAAGGGTGAGCAAACTGAGCGCCAGTACTCCCAACAGACCCAGAACCGGCACCCCATTGAGTAGGGCGAACGGCAAAAGATCGGCAATCTTGGTTCCCAAACCGGACAAGAACGAGTCGCCACCCCAAGGGAGCGTGACCGTTGTTTGGGTCACGGCGCTGACCGCAGCAACGCCGACCAAACCCACGGCCACGAAAGCTGCTGGTCGCTGAGCCAATCGATTTCGCGACAAAACAGGAACGGCATCTAAAACCATCCCGAGGGCCGGTATCGCCAGGAGAAAAGTGAAAGGTTGCGATAACGCCCAACCGATCCAGGTGTTGACTCCCTTATTGCCCCCAAAACCGAGTCGGGCGTAACGGTGATCAACGTACACATACGCCGTGGTGCCGATGAGAACCGGGACCGTCAGCAAAACACTCACCGAAGTCACCAATGCCGACCAGGTCAAAAGAGGAGCCCGCAAAATTCCCATACCGGGTGAGCGCGAAGTGAGGATGGTGACCACCAAGGAAGTTGCGGCCATGGCCAAACCCAACAACATCACGATGAAAGCCGCCAGGTAGAGATCGACCAGATCAGCGTTTCCGCCACCGGGTCCACCGTTGCCAATGATGGATGCAACCATCATGCCAAGACCCGTTAGCCACATCCAGAATGACCCCGTGGCCAGGCGCGGGAAGGCGATTCCGCGAGAACCAAGCTGCAGGGGAACGATGGCCAGCATCAACCCGAATAACAAAGGAACCGCTCCGCCAAAGGTCAATAAGTTGCGGGCAACAGCCAGAACCTGAACTGAGGTGGCGTCACTCAATATTTGATACGAGTCGGCATTAATGCGCTCAACGGCTACAAGAACCGCCAGAACCAGACCTCCGAGAAGCCCGATAAAACCCGACCCGATATAGAGACGTCCAACGATCTTGTGATCAGTTGAAGTCAGCCACGTCGCAATTGCGGGGGTCGTGTCCGAAGCCTCAAGGGCATGGTGCGTTTGAATTGATGTCATTCCAGTTGGCTCGCTTCACGCGCAACTAGAGGAGGTGGGCTCCTCTGATCCCTACATGGTTTCCGCACCCGACTTTACCCCCAAAGCCCAGTTCAGAGAGAAATCCCCGCCAATCTCAAGTTCACAAGTGAGTCGCGATTATCACAAACCATTTTGAACCAGGACGTCCACGGCCAGGGCCACGAAGAGCACGGTGATGTACGTGATGGAAAATGCAAAGACCCGCATGGAGCGTTTCGGGGTCGGATTTCGGCCTAAATCGATCACACCAACGGTGAAAGCAATACCCAGAATCACTGCCGAGATGGAATAAATGAGACCAAGGTCGGCCACGGGAATGAGAATCCAGGTCACCACGGCAAAAGCCACCGAATACACCACCATTTGCCGGATGGTCTGGCGCATGGGGACTACCGTCGGCATCATCGGCACACCGGCAGCCCGATATTCATCGGCATGGCGAATGGCCAGGGCCCAAAAATGGGGTGGGGTCCATAAAAAGATCCCCAGGAACAAAATGATTGGCGACCAAGCCAGGCTATTTTCCACTGCCGCCCAACCCACCAGCACTGGAACGGCTCCGGCGGCCCCCCCAATGACGATGTTCTGCTTACTGGTGCGCTTCAACCACAGGGTGTAGATGAAGACGTAGAACAAAGTGGCCGAGAGGGCCAGCACTGCCGACAAAAAGTTGGCTCCGACCCACAGAACGGCAAAGGCCGCGATCTCTAGACCAATGGCAAAAATCAGGGCGTCCCGAGGAGCAATCAGCCCCGTCACCAGCGGTCGGGTCTTAGTGCGCTCCATGAGAGCGTCGATATCGCGATCCACGACCATATTGATGGCATTGGCCCCACCTGCGGCCAGGGTGCCGCCAAGCAAGGTGATTCCCACTAAAGACCAGGCAGGCCAGCCTTTTTCGGCCAAAACCATGGTGGGTACGGTGGTGATGAGCAACAACTCCACCACCCGCAATTTCATCAGGGCGATGTACCCGCCGAACACCGTGGTGGGCTGTCGACGCGAACCGTGCGAGACGACGCCGCCGGGAGCCAATCGCGACGGAACCAGAGGACGCGATCCAACAGACATTGATCTTGATCGTATGGGGGTGCGAAACGGTCTACAAACCGCGACAATGAAGGAGTGCATAGAGATGGCGTGACTCTCGTCGCCGCCGGACCAACAATTGTGGAGCGGCCGGAGGTTGACGAAACGACTGATGAGTCGACTCTTCTTGATCGCCCATGGATTGTGTTGGTCTGGAACGATCCCATCAACTTGATGAGTTACGTCACGTTCGTTTTTCAAAAACTCTTTGGATACGGCCTGGAAAAGGCCACCCAACTGATGTTGGACGTCCACGAAAAGGGCCGAGCGGTGGTCTCTAGTGGCAATCGCGAGAAGGCTGAGATGGACGTTTATCGACTTCATGAGCATGGACTCTGGGCCACCATGCAAAAAGACGGATCTGACGAACCCACGTGAACGAAGCATCCTGATATGGCTCGTCGCTCCGTGCCTTTTGATTACACCCGGCGGGGCTACCGCTGCAATCTCGATACCGACGAACGCTTTTTGGTCCGACGATTGATTGGAGAAGTTCGTGAACTTCTCACCGGGAATTTGCCTGATGACCCCAAGATGCGCCGTCTGTTCCCCCCGGCCTATTTGGATGAGGCCGAAAGCGAAGCTCAATCTGATTACCAGAAATACATGCATGATGAACTAGTCGCCAGTCGATTGGACTGCATCATGCGGGTCGAGACGTTTTTAGCGGACGAACAAAACGCATCGATCACCGCTGAAGATCTTGATGCCTTCGCCAGTGCCTTGAATGGTGTGCGATTGGTGCTGGGAACGTTGCTCGGTATCAATGACGGAGATGACGATGAAATTGATCCGGATAATGCCGGGATACACATCAATGAGATGAACCTCTACAACTATCTGTCTTGGCTTTTGGAGAGCGCAATATCTGCCCGCATGAAGGGCTGGGAGCAGAAAAGTCAGTAGGAAAAATCAAAAGGAAGGGTCACGCTGCCAGTTCCACACCAAGGCCGGTGCGAACTGGTGCTCCTTAGCAACGTTTCGAAAAGCCCCGCCAAACCAGACCCCTGGTGTCAATCCGAAATCGGCCCTGGTAGGGTTCTGCTGCTCTCATCGGACGAGTACCTAGCCCCCATCGTCTAGTGGCCTAGGACACCACCCTTTCAAGGTGGCGGCACGGGTTCGAATCCCGTTGGGGGTGCCATACTGAATGAGTCATTTCAAGCAACACATATCGAATAAGTCATACAGCCGGAATTAAACGTTCTGGTCTCGTGGTGAAGTTGGAGTTCACGCCGGCCTGTCAAGCCGGAGGTCGCGGGTTCGAGTCCCGTCGGGACCGCCAGTGCTGGTGTTTCATCAGCACAGGGTCGAGTAGCTCAGTCGGCAGAGCGTCCGCCTGAAAAGCGGAAGGTCACCGGATCGACGCCGGTCTCGACCACATCATGTTTAGACGCGACATTGAAGGGTTGCGTGCCATCGCCGTGGTCATCGTGGTCCTGTACCACGCGGGCTTTTTGGGTCTGAACGGCGGATTCATCGGGGTCGACGTTTTCTTCGTCGTCTCCGGATTCCTCATCACTTCCCTGCTTCTCGACGAGCACCGAACCACCGGACGAATATCCCTTCGGGATTTCTACGCGCGACGCGCCAGGCGATTACTTCCGGCGTCGGCAATAGTTATCGTCGCAACTGTTCTGGCTAGTCGTCAGTGGCTCGAGCCACTCCGATTGCGCGATGTGGGTACCGATGCCATGGCGAGTGGAGGCTTCTTCTCCAACATCGTGTTGGCGGCTCGTAGTACGGACTATTTGCGGTCCGATCTCCCTCCATCGCCGTTTCAACACTTCTGGTCTCTTTCAGTCGAGGAGCAGTTCTACATCGTCTGGCCCGCAATCTTGGGGCTACTTCTCTGGAGCAAACTGTCATCACGGCGTGACAACGATGAAGGGCGACGTCGCCGCTCCGAACGCCGAGCCCGCAACCGAGCAACGGTGGCCATCGCACTCCTCAGCGCCATCTCTTTGGCCCTGTGTATTTGGCAAACCGAAACCGCTCAACCCTGGGCCTTTTTTGGATTGCATACCCGAGCTTGGGAACTTGGTGTTGGTGCACTACTGGCACTCACCTGGAAACAAGTGGCTACTCTCGAAAACGGTTTACGGTCAGTACTTGGCTGGATCGGTATTGCCGGTATCGCCGTGAGCGCTTTCTTCTTGGATGAGACCATGGCCTTTCCTGGACGACTGGCACTTCTGCCGGTATTCGCCACCGCACTCGTTCTTGCGGCGGGGGACCGTACTCGCTTTGGCCCTCAGATCATTCTTCGTTTTTCACCCTTGCAGTGGATCGGAGCGCGGTCATACGCCATCTATCTCTGGCATTGGCCCGCCCTCATCATCGCCGAGGCGTATGTCGGTGGTGAACTGACAGTTACCGAGCGCATCGGAGCTCTTGCGGTCGCCGTGGGAGCGGCCACCTTGTCGCATCAGTTGTTGGAAAACCCGATTCGACATTCTCGATCTCTGCGCCTCCGGCCTGGTCTCTCGCTTGGAATCGGCGCAGCCCTAGTGATGAGCAGCGTCACAATCGGTTTCATCTTGCGAACATCCTCGGTTGCTCTCAGTACCGATGAAGTTGCCGAGACTCCAGCGGTGATCGTGCCCACTTTGCCCCAGACAACCGTTGCACCAGTGGGCTCGAGTACTAGTACCACGATCAAGCCCGTGATCCCCGATGGCCCACCACCTCCGGTACTGAGCCCGACTGTTCCCCTCGACGTTCTCAACGCCGCCGTTGAAACACAGGTAGTTCCTGCCAATCTCACCCCCAGTTTGCGCGGAGCTTCCGGAGATAAGCCCGAAATCTACGCCGACAACTGCCACGTCGATATCGGCTCTTATGAACCGGCCAGCTGCAGTTACGGAGATCCGACTTCAGACTTCACCGTTGCGCTCTTTGGTGATTCCCACGCCGCGCAATGGTTCCCGACATTGAACAACGTTGCTGCTACCCACTCGTGGCGATTGGTTCCATTTACCAAGACCGGTTGCACCCCTATTGATCTCATTACCTACAACTCACTTGTCGGACCGACCTATCCCGAATGTCGCCCATGGCGGGAGCGGGTGATGCAACGACTCATTGACGAAAACGTCAAAGTGGTTTTCATCGGCTATTCCAATCGACTCCTTGATCCAAACACCAAAGAACCCTTTGTTGATTCCATTATCAAGGCGGGGTTCGCCGAATTGATCCCAACTCTGCAAAGCATGGGTATCAGCCCCATCATCATCACCGATACGCCATATCCAGGACAAGATGTGCCCACCTGTCTGTCCCAAGCACTGTCGAATGTTTCGTCTTGTACATTCACTCGCGCTAAAGGCATCCGCGACACTCGTCAGCAAACCAATATCGCCGTTGCTATCGAAAATGGCGCTCAGTCTTTGGATATCAGTAACTGGGTATGCGCTTCGGAGATCTGTCCGGTTATCTCTGGCAATCTTTTGATGTACCGCGACTCGAACCACATCACCACGACGTATGCCCAATGGCTGACACCATTTATGGATGCCGCCGTGAGCCCTTACGTCAACGGCTTACGACTGCGGATGCAGGTCTCGTAATAAAACTTCCTGAGCCACACTGGCCACCAGCACACCATCTTCGGAAAAAACATGACCAAGTGAAAGACCACGGCTGTTGCTCACTGAATGACAGGTGAAGTCGTGAAGGTGCCAACGATCGCTTTGGATCGGGCGATGAAACCAGATGGTGTGATCAAGACTTGCCCCTTGATAGTTGCGCTCACCTTCGGGACGTTTGAAAATATCGGGATGAGATCGCACCACAGCATCAGTCGGCAGGTCGTCACTGAGATAGGTGAAAGCGCAGCGATGTAACAACTGGGCTTTGGGATCGTGAGGATCCCCTAATTCTTCGGTGATACGAAACCAAGACATAGCCCGTCCTGAACCTTCGCGAATATTGGCCGGCATCGCTTCTTGCTCAATCCAACGACGATCGAAAAACTCTGACCACGTGGAATTTTCCATAGTTTCGGGACTAGGAACCCCAACTGGGAATGCGATGGGTTGAAAGTCGGCGGCGTTTTCATGAATTTGAAAACTGGCCTCCAGGTTCAAAATGGCGCCAACTGTTTGGCGAGCGACGACTCGACGGGTACAAAAACTTTTGCCGTTGCGAATGCGGTCGACTTCGTAGCGCACCGGTTCATTGGTGTCACCCCGCCGAATGAAATAGGCCCGCAAAGAATGCGGCTCCATCGTCGGGTCCACGGTTTCAGCGGCAGCCCATAAAGCCTGGGCAACAATGTGGCCCCCGTATAAACCACCCCAGGGATATTGACGTCCGGCGCCAACAAAAGTGTCGGGGCCGTGATGTTCCAGAGTGAAGAGTTCTTGAATGGTCACTTTCAGTGCACGATAACGATTGGAGACCGACTGCGATGAGCAATTGCCAGGGTCGTCCCACCCAGAAGCGCAGCAGCCAGCATGCTGCGACTTCGCGAACCCACCACCAAATAATCTTGTGGTTGCGCATGCTCAATCAACGCTTCGGTGGTTGAGCCTTCCACCACATCAGTAGTAATCGATGTCGTTGAACCTTCAGCCACCGACAACTGCTGCTTGACCGCTTGCACAATCTTGCGAGCATCGCGCAACATGGCGGAGCGGAGTTCCTCGATATCAGGTCCCATCACCATGCCAATTTCTGGTGACATTGCGGCATAGGGATAGTGCCAGGCCGACACCAATTCCACCGATCGATTTTGCGATTCGGCAAAATGCAAAGCCCAGATTGCCGCTTCAATTGAATTTTTGGATCCATCAACCCCGACGACGACTCGTCCCGGCTTACTGCGATCACTGGATTCTGGAATCAAGACCACCGGGCACTTAGCTCGATGAGCCACGGCGTAACTCACCGAACCGAGAACCAAGGCATGGGTCGAACCAACGCCCCGAGTTCCCAGCACAATCATGGAGGCATCTTCAGAGGCTTTGAGTAGGGCTGTTGCAGGTGAGCCTTGATCAAGGTACGTCTCAATCACTAGATCAGGATGAGCCGCTAGCACCTTGGTCTTGGCTTGCTCGATGGCCTGACGGTGAGCAGCATCGATCTGATGAATTTCCTCCGAAGTCAACATGGGACCCATGTAGCCAGCAGCGGCGCCCAGACCCACCATGACCGGCAAGGAATAACTGGTCAAAAGTCGTAAGGGTCGCTGAGCGGCAACCGCGATGTCCGCGGCCCACCACATTGCCAATTCAGCGTTCGTCGAGCCATCGAGCCCGACCAGGACAGGTCGAGAGTCAGTTGGTGAAGATGCCCCTGAAGAAGATGTCATAGCGCCATCCTGTCAGGTCTGCCCGTAAATCCACCAGGAAATGACTGGGACCAAAGACCCAAATTTGCCGGAGTGTCAGGTCCCCCGATTAAGACCCATAGTCGTAACCGAGATCGGGCGCAGTCAGCAGCGGTACAAACGGTATACCGCGAGCGGCCGCCAGGTCCCCGCAGGTTCCGCCCCGATCGACCACCACCGTGATGAAGGCCACGGTTGCTCCGAAGGCTTCTACGGCGTCGACCGCTTCCATGATTGAAGTCCCCCGGGTGACCGTGTCCTCGGTGATGACCACACGATCGCCTACTTGTAACGCGCCGGCGATGCGACCAGTGACGCCGTGGTCCTTGGCCTCTTTGCGCACACTAAAACTGCGTAGCGCTAATCCGCGAGTGGCTGCCACTGCAGCAATGCCGTAAGCCACGGGGTCAGCTCCCATAGTCAATCCACCAATGGCGTCAACACCAGCGGGAAAGACAGTAAGGGCCACATCAGTGATGAGGACAATGCCGTCGGGTCGACAGGCTGTCTGTTTGGTATCGAGGAACCATGAACTTGTTGCCCCAGATTTCAACGTGAACGATCCTGTCTTCAACGAATGCTGTAAGACATGAGCGCGCAGAGCCTGGCGTGCAGGATCTAAGACCGGTAAATCAGGCATAGCGAGATCAGACTTCGATCGCATCCAGAGCAGTGAAGACATGTTCAACCCCGCTCAGTGAACGAGTGAGATCAAATGCTTGATCGAGAACGCCGGTATCGACGACTTTCAGACGAGGGTCAGCATCCAGAATTGAACGCAGGTCAACTTGGCGCGACCAGGCCTCGGCGGAAGCTTCTTGAACAATCCGATAAGCATCGTCGCGCGACAAGCCGGCATGAACGAGCGCCAAGAGCACTGGTTGACTGAAGACCAAACCATGCGTCGATTTCAGATTGTGCATCATGCGATCGGGGAAAACTTGTAGTCCCTCAAGTAAGCGCCGAAGACGATGCACCATGTAATGAGCAACCAGTGATGAATCAGGAAGAACTATGCGCTCCACTGAACTGTGGGAGATATCTCGTTCATGCCACAGGGCCACATCTTGCATTGCAGCCTGCAAATTGCCCCGAAGCACCCGGGCTAAACCACTGATGGTTTCCGCAGAGATGGGATTGCGCTTGTGGGGCATGGCCGAAGACCCTTTTTGACCAGCGCGGAAACCCTCTTCGACTTCACGAACTTCGGTGCGCTGCAAATGTCGCAATTCCACGGCAATCATTTCGCAGGTTGTTCCAATAGAGGCACAAGCCCACATGTATTCAGCGTGACGATCTCGAGAGATGACTTGGGTGGCCGGAACTGGGGTCAGACCAAGGGCTTGACCCACCGCGTGTTCAATTTGGGGATCAATATTTGAATACGTCCCCACGGCACCGGAGAGTTTGCACACTGCGATTGCCTGACGCGCTGCTCGCAGACGCTGGCGATCACGCTCTATCTGCAGAGCCCATAAGGCAACTTTGGCTCCAAAGGTGGTCGGTTCGGCGTGAATGCCGTGAGTCCGTCCAATCATGATCGTGTGCCGATGAGATTGGGCCAGATTGATCACCACACGCAGCAACTTGGTGGCCGACTCGATTAACACATCAGAGGCATCGCGCAACATCCAGCACCATGCGGTGTCTACAACATCACTTGAGGTGAGCCCGTAGTGGATCCAAGATCCTTCCGAACCACCAATTCGTTCCTGAAGCACATCCACAAACGCCGCCACATCGTGCTCTGTGACCTTTTCGCGTTCTAGAACCGCGGCGATGAAGTCATCATCGGCAATTGGCGCTCGATCCCGACATGCCACAGCATCTGGTGTTGGTACCACGCCCTGGACACTGTGAGCTTCAGTGGCCAGTAATTCGATTTCAATCCATCGCCCAAAACGCGACTCGTCGGAGAAAATTGCCTCCATCTCCGGAAGTGAGTAGCGCGGAATCATCGCATACTTCCAATGGCCGACTGCCACCACACCACATCATCCCGCTCTGGTCCGACTCCCACAATACGAATAGGAATTCCCACCTGCTCTTCGACGACGGCAATGAACTGTTTTGCCGCAGCTGGCAGATCATCGATTGATCGGCACGCCGAGAGTGTGGTCTTCCAACCAGGCAGAGTCACATACTCGGGTTCAACAGCGGCCAACAGTTCGGCACGATCGGGATAACCGGAAATGATTTCACCCTTGCGGCGGTAATGAATACAGATCTTGACTTCGTCGAACGTATCCAGAACATCAAGTTTGGTGAGAGCAAACTCGGTCAGTGAGTTCAGCCGTACTGCGTGGCGCAACATCACACAGTCCAACCAGCCAGTTCGACGACGGCGACCGGTGACTGTTCCGAATTCGCGACCAATATCTACTAACCGATCACCAATCTCACCCGTGGTTTCAGTAGGGAAAGGTCCTGAACCAACGCGAGT
>JBJOFA010000011.1:0-12446 GCA_046049015.1 Actinomycetota bacterium
GCCTGGCGATCAGATCCTTCGAATCGACTTTGTGGGGAGCCGATTCCCGCCGAGCCGTGGCTGGGGTCCGGACCATTTCCTTGCCAGGAGCACCAGGTCTGTAGGGGACATTGTTGACATTGGGCAACCGGCCGGCAGGTCATGGCCCCAAGATCCATCAGTGCCTGATTCCACAACCAAGCCTCGCCGTCGGGAACTAAGCCATCGGCAAACGACTGGGCCTGTCGAGCTGTCAATCGTTGGCCCCCAAGGCGCGCCAAGATACGCGCCACATTCACATCCACCACTGCCGCATCTAATTCAAAAGCGAAGGCCTGCACCGCTCGGGCTGTATAGGCCCCAATCCCTGGCAGTGCCAACAGATCTTCTAAGTCGCTCGGCACCATGCCCCCATGATGCGACACGATTTGTTGGGCGGCTAGATGCAAGTTGCGAGCACGCCGTGGATAGCCCAAGCCCTGCCACAGTCGCAGAACATCACCAAGTTCCGCATCAGCACAAGTTCGCGAATCAGGAAACAAATCAATGAACTTTTGCCATTTCGGAAACACCCGCTGCACACCGGTTTGCTGCAACATGACTTCGCTCACCAACACCGCCCACGGATCACGGGTGTCGCGCCATGGCAACTGGCGAAGTCGCGTTGAAATCCAACTGAGAAGTTCAGCTTGCAGGGCCGACGTGAGCCCTGGATTGAGTACTAACTCTGGCCCCACGCGGCGTCGGTGTCGTAAGGGCGTTGACGGCCAGGGGCGAATTCACGCTTCCACACCATGACACGGCGTCGGAAGTAGCAGACCTCCTTGCCATCTTGGTTGAAGCCTTTGGTTTCAACGGTGACAATGCCGCGGTCGTTCTTCGACTTACTTTCCTGGACGTCGAGAACACGAGTTTCAGCATGGATGGTGTCGCCATGAAATGTTGGAAATTTATGCTGCAAAGTCTCCACTTCAAGATTGGCAATTGCTGCACCACTTACATCGGGAACACTCATCCCCAGAACTAACGAATACACAAGATTGCCCACAACAACGTTTTTACCCTGCACACTTTGGGACGCGAACCAGTCATTGGTATGCAAAGGATGATGGTTCATTGTGATCATGCAAAATAAATGATCGTCGTACTCGGTGATGGTCTTTCCCGGCCAATGGCGATACACATCACCAACAACGAAATCTTCTAAGTGCCGACCAAAGGGTCGCTCATGGGCTGTCATAAAGCCAACTTACTCCTGGCGGTCGATGGCATGCCCATTGGTTCCATCAGAATTGGATGTTGGAGACTGGAGGTTGTCCAGTTCGGCTCGGCTCGGAGCACGCAGTTGACCGGTTCGGTCTTTGCCTGGATAGCGCTCTGAGAAGTCCAAGATACTTTCGTCGCGATTTCCCGCTTGCGCCACGATGTCGCGCAATGGGGCAAGGCCACCTCGACCTATAGCCCACGGCCCGACTCGAAGTGAAAGATACATAACTCCACCGAGCAAGATGGGCAACCAATATTGGGCAATGCGATAGGACACCACCCCAACTACCGCCGTGGCCCGAGGCAGACCAAAGCCCACCAAAACCGGGACGTAAGTTCCTTCAACAATTCCCAATCCGCCCGGAGTCAAAGGAATAACTGCCAAAACATTGGCTAATCCGAAGGCCACGATCAAACCATCGGGAGCTAAGGAGTACCCGAAAGCTCTCAAGAAAACCCAGAGCGCTGCAGCATCAATCAACCAGTTGGCCAGAGACCACAAACTCAGTCGGACGAGCATGGCGCGATCAGCCGATAACTCTTGCATTCGCCCACCAATATGACGGACTGCCTCACCAGCTCGTTCTTCATCCATATGGAAGCGCCGAGCCACCGCTCGAAATATGCGCTCCGATCGGGCTTGACCCTCGATCAAACCAAAAATGATGGCTGCAGCAATACCCATCAAGATGACCCCGGCAATGGCTGCGGATCCGTAGAACGCATTCACTCCTCGAATAGGAATGGAAATAATCAGCCCCGCCCATAGCAAGAAGTTCAACACCACTGCCGAGGCCAATCCCGAGGCGGCCAGGGCGAAACCGGCATCGGGTCCGGGAACCCCGGCCACAGTCAGGAGCCGATAACCAAGTGCTGATCCAGCGGCACTTCCACCTGGCACCAAACTGGCAAGGGCGCGAGTTGAAAGTTGGATGCGGAACATGCGCAGTACTGGAAAGTCATGCCCCGCAGGTCCAAGTGCCACTTTGGTCATACCCGAGTAACAGAACAAGGCGAAAAACTCAAGCCCTAAACCAACGACCAAGAGACCCGGCTTCACTTCACTCAATTGGTCAACTGCATTGCGTAATCCAGGAATACTGAGAATCACGAAATAGACAACCGCCAAGGTGGCCATGACTTTAAAAGTCGTCAGGAAGGCGCGACGCCGAATTCGGCGAACGCGACCGTTGTTTTCACCACGGCCGTCAGTTGAAGATTCCTCGGGGGAACCTCCAAATGCTTCAGCCATTCCCCATTTTTATCAGTTCATTCCCTTACCAAAGGAAACCCCTCAATGACCTGTGTTAATGCCCTGTCGAGTTCCAACTGAGTTTCTGCTGGCCATTTGCCCAGATGCACGACTACAAGATCGCGTCCATAATCAACAATTGTCCTTTGTCCTTCGTAGCCAAGCGCAGCCAAGGTATTGGGACGTGATTTCCAGGTCCACCAGTGAGACCCATAGCCATGTCCAGATTCGGGATCAACTGCGTGTTGATCCCGAGCGCTTTCAACCCATCGCTCCGACAAAACTCGTTGGTCATCCCACAGGCCGCCCCGCAAATATAAGTATCCAAAGCGAGCGAAGTCCTGCGCCGTGGCGTGCACGTAGGACGAGCCGATAAATGTTCCAGCAGAATCAAATGTAGGTTGAGCCGTTGTCATACCGAGAACGTTGAAAAGTCGCTCATTCATGAGTTGCGTGAAAAATTCTGCACCACCCACGACCTGCCCAAGAAGGGACGTCAAAATATTGGTAGTGCCTGACGAATATGACCACATCTCACCGGGTTTGTATTTCGCGGGCCGACTTCTGGCGTAGGCCGCCACATCGGCGGAACCCTCGCCAAAAAGCATGGCAATCACATCAGACGATGAATTCCCTTCGGCATCAACTACATAGTCCTCGATGAAATCCAATCCATCGCGCATCTGAAGTAAGTGTCGAATAGTGATTTCTGCTCGTGCATCATTGGACCACTCCGCAACGCCAACTGGGGACTCAATATCAATCAGACCGTCATCAACCATGAGTCCAGTCAAAGCGTGAGTCATGCTTTTAGCCATACTCCACGAGATCAAAGACGTATCAGCATCGACCACAGTTTCAGGAGCGAAGACTCCACCAGGAATGGTGCCGTATTGCTCTACGAGAATGCTTCCGCTCTTGACGACGAGCAAAGCGAGTGACACTCCGCTTCCACTCGGCGGATTGACACCGTGGCTGAAGAGTTTGTCGACAACTTCCCCAATAGCCGAAGAGTCAACATCGGCACCGACTATTGATCGAGGCCATGAATTCGTTGGCCAGGGAACACCAAGTGGTTGCGGTAGAAAGAATCGATCGTTCACATCACACTTCGTTTCGACGTCACATCAAGTTGGCGAAGCTTGCCTGGATTTTTTGGAGCAGGACCTACCGCGATATCTATGGCCTCTTCAACCGAGGTAGTTCGAATCAGCAAATCACGACAATCAGCGTTCACGAATCCGGCGTCGATCATGTGTTCAAATGCATGAAAGAGCGGAGCGAAGTAACCTTCGACATCCAAGAAGACGACCGGTTTGGCAATCAGCCCAATTTGATTCCAAGTGAGAATTTCAAAGACTTCATCGAAGGTTCCTAAGCCACCGGGAAGGACGATGAACCCAACGGAAAGCTCCTCCATGCGGGCCTTGCGGACGTGCATGGAATCAACCACATCCAACTCAGTCAGTCCCTGATGTGCCGTTTCCATATCGACCAGGTGCCGCGGAATAACACCAAAGGCCCGGCCCCCGTTATCCAAGACGGCATCGGCCACGATTCCCATCAAACCGACCCGACCTCCCCCATAGACGAGACCGATATCACGTTCAGCCAAACGAGTACCAAGGTTCCGGGCATGCTCGGCGAAATAGCCCTGATTACCTGAACTTGAACCGCAATAGACACAGATATTCACTCAACCTATTATCCCGCCTCGGACTGACGTCACTGTCCTTTGTCGATGGAAATTGGAACCCGACTTCCCCTCGGTCGGGGGTCCCTGGGTAGCGTTTCGCCCATGACCTCCTCCTCTAGTGCGCCAGCCATCAGTCCGGATCTGCAAACTGCAGCCGAGGTCATCGATTTGGCCTCCCGAGCCGTCGGCAAGGGCCTTCGTCATCTGTCCCAAATCGGCGGGGCCGATACACATCAGGTCATTGCTTATGACCTGGCTCATGCGGCTTCCGCGGTGGAAACGGCGCGATCCCTACTTGATTACGGAGCCAAAGGAACCGCTGAAGGTCTTATAACTTGCGCCTATACCGCCGACATGGCCCATGAATTGGCTTCAAAACTGCTGGGCCGTGAATCTCACTGGGGTCTTGACTCCTCACCTTTCACCCCGGTTATGGACTTCATCACCACCTATCGCGATCCCGAGTTCCTCGCCCAGTTAGCCGACATCCAAGGGCCGCGTCACCTTGACAGTGATTTCGAAATGGTGCAAGACACTTTTCGATCCTTCGCCGACAAGGTCATCGCCCCACAGGCTGAACATGTTCATCGACACAATCTCGATGTCCCAGAAGAAATAATCGGCGGACTGGCCGATATGGGCGCCTTTGGTTTGTCGGTGCCCAGTGAATTCGGCGGCTTCTCCGAGGGTGGTGAAGGGGAATATCTGGCCATGGTGGTTGCCACTGAAGAACTCAGCCGCGCCAGCCTCGGAATCGGCGGATCGCTCATCACACGACCCGAGATTCTCACCCGCGCTCTGGTGCGCGGTGGAACCGAAGCACAAAAACAAGAGTGGTTGCCCAAGTTGGCTACCGCTGAAGTGATGGCGGCAGTGGCGGTGACCGAACCCGATTACGGCAGTGACGTAGCCGGCATCAAGGTCACGGCGACACCGATGAAAAGTGCCGATGGCACTGCGGGGTACGTCATCAATGGAGTCAAGACCTGGTGCACTTTTGCCGCCCGCGCCGATGTGCTGATGTTGCTAGCCCGTACTGATCCTGATCGCACAAAGACTCACAAAGGTTTGAGCGTGTTCATTGTGCCCAAACCGCGTGGCGAGGCTCACGGTTTTGAATTCACCCAAAACCAACTTGCCGATGGGTTGGTTGGAAAGATGGAAGGCCGGCCAATTGACACCATTGGTTATCGAGGTATGCACTCCTATGAGATTGCGCTTGACAACTGGTGGGTGCCGGCCACCAATCTCATCGGCGAAGAGAGTGGTCTGGGCAAGGGTTTTTACTACCAGATGGAAGGTTTCGAAAACGGCCGCTTACAAACTGCCGCCCGAGCTGTTGGAGTGATGCAAGCCGCCTATGAAGCTGCCTACGACTACGCCCAAAACCGCAACGTCTTTGGTTCCAATATCTATGAGTACCAACTCACTCGCGCCAAACTTGGACGAATGACCGTTCTCATTCAGGCGGGACGTCAATTCGGATACCAAGTAGCTCGCTTGATGGCCAAGGGCGAGGGCACCACCGAGGCCAGCATGGTCAAGGCCTACGTTTGTAAAGCTGCGGAGTGGGTAGCCCGTGAAGCCATGCAAATTCACGGTGGCTATGGGTACGCCGAAGAGTATTCAGTCAGCCGTCTCTTCGTTGATGCTCGGGTACTTTCAATCTTCGAAGGTGCCGATGAGACTTTGTGTTTGAAAGTCATTGCTCGGCGCTTGATGGATCAGGCTTCCTGATTTCACCTAGCTCTGGTACACGAGCACCGCATAGTCATCGAGTTCTCCGGCAGCCGGTATCTCGATGTTGATATCGCCATCCCACGCGCTATACCAAGCACATCGCTGAAGTCCTGCTGCCACTGCATCACGATCGAAATCCGCAGCGGTGTAAGCGCCGGACCGCTTTTCAATACTGAATCCACAGATCAGAAATCCTCCCGGTCGCAGATGACCAGCCAGCGAACGGATGATGGAGGACTGGGTTCCTGGGGCACAAAACAACGGGATATTGCCCGCCATAACTGCCACACCAAAAGCCTGTCCGAGATCCAATACCGATAGATCCGCATGGACCCACTGGATATGTGGAGCTTTCTGTCGAGCGCGCTCAACCATGTCGCGATCTAAATCAACACCAACACAATGATGGCCCCGCCGAGTTGCTTCAATAGCGAGGCGTCCCGTTCCACATCCGGCATCAAGAATGTCGGCGGTACTTCCCTTCAAGAGTCGCTCGATGAAATCCAACTCGCCATGCACTGGTTCACCGCGCTGAACCATTTCCTCCCACCGTTGGTCGTAGTCGTCGAGGTCAACTTTGCGACGCCAGGTCACCCAACGATCTGAGACTTCTGAACCTGGCAGATCCGTCATGATGCTGACCTCATGATGCTGACCTCATGATGCTGACCTCATAGCAACTCGAGAAGGGATCGCACCCTGTGAAAGTCTGCACCTAAGTGGTCATCGTGAGGATCGAGGAGAACGGGAAACAGACCCGCCGATCGTGCCCCTCCAACATCCATGGTCACCGAGTCACCCACATAGGCCACCCGAGAACGATCCACTGATCCCAAAGCCGCTAGACCAAAATCGAAGATCCGCGGGTCTGGTTTGGCGATCCCAACAAGGTGGCTATCGACAATCACTCTCACCGGCACCGCATCGCCGTCACCTACTTGACACACTTTGGATCGAGACAGGATCTCTTCAATTTGGCCACTGGCATTACTGACCACCCCGATGGGAATATTTCGTTGGTGCATTTCACGAAGAGCCGCCACACTGTCGGCTAACGGCCAGCGCCACAACCAAGCATTTCTGGTCTTACCCAAAATTGAGGCGGCGTGTTCAAGCTCGGAATCTTGAACTCCCACGCTTTGAACATAAGCCAGGTCGTATTGGCTCCAGTCACCTTCTGGTGAGCCGGCGGACGACTTGGCGGCCATACCGCGATAGTGGGCGCGGTGGTACGCATCAAGGTCATTCGTAGCGCCAAAGTACGTCAGTAAAGGAGCCAAAACGGTGGGGTCGGGAATCACAAAGATGCCACCGGCATCAAAAAGCACAGCATCTATTTCCCGATTATCAATCGTCAACATGGACACCCTCTCAGCGTAGGGGGCGACCCAACCGACCCTTGATATGACGGGCTGATTTCCGGGTTGAGCCACCAATCATGGCCTAAATGTCGGGAACTAAACCGGCGAAAAATATGACTTGAGCACATCTAGGGCATACCCTCAAAGCGTGCGAAACGCTCGAGACTTTTTCAAACCCCTGGCCGTGGGAGCCCCCCAACCACTCCATGAAATCCCCTTCCGCCCCAGTCGGATGATCCATTTCTTTCCACCTTCTAACGACAAGATGGTGGCCAAACTTCCCGAGATAATTCCCACGGTGGACATCTTGCTCGGCAACCTTGAAGACGGCGTCCCGGCAAGCGATAAAGAAGCCGCCCGAGCCGGACTTATCAAGGTGGCGCAAACCATCAACATGGGAACAACGCAGTTGTGGACGCGAGTCAACAGTTTGGACTCCCCCTGGGCACTCGATGACCTCACCGCCATCGTCACTGAAGCTGGATCAGCCTTCGATGTCATCATGATTCCAAAAGTAGAAGGGCCTGAAGACATCCATTACGTCGACCGACTCTTGGCCCAACTTGAAGCCAAAGCAAATTTGACGAAGCCCTTGATGTTGCACGCCATTTTGGAAACTGCCCGGGGCGTGGCCAACGTTGAAGAAATCTGCGCGGCATCGCCGCGAATGCAAGGCCTGTCACTGGGGCCTGCCGATTTAGCCGCCAACCGACGAATGAAAACCACTCGCGTTGGTGGAGGGCATCCGGACTACTTGGTCCGCCAAGATGCCAACCCGGACAATCCCGACGCCCCACGGGCGACGTACCAACAGGACCTGTGGCACTACACCATGGCCCGTATGGTTGATGCCTGTGTCATGAATGGGATCCTGCCCTTCTATGGCCCCTTTGGAGATATCAAAGATGTCGTGGCTTGCGAGGATCAATTTCGCAATGCCTACCTTCTTGGTTGCGTTGGAGCCTGGTCTTTGCACCCGGTCCAAATTGATATCGCTCGCCGCGTTTTCAGTCCGCGACCTGCTGATGTGGCGCACGCTTTGCGCGTCATTGAAGCGATGGGTGATGGAACTGGAGCCATCATGTTGGACGGCAAGATGGAAGACGATGCCTCAGTGAAGCAATGTCGAGTCGTGGTGCAGTTGGCCCGTGAATTGGCCGATCGCGATCCAGCCTTGGCCTCGGTTTACGGCTTTTGATTCCTGCGTAATTTCGATCTCATCCCTTACTGATTTCACTAAAGGACAACCAATGTCGGACCTACGACCTCGCCGATCAGTTCTCTACATGCCCGCTGCAAACGAGCGCGCTCTAGACAAGGCCAAATCAATTCCGTCTGACGCTCTCATTTTCGACCTCGAAGATGCAGTCTCTCCCGATTCCAAACCCGATGCCCGACGTAACGCCGTGGCAGCCGCTACCAGTGGTGAATACGGTCAACGAGAAATCACCATTCGCTGCAACGCTCTTTCCACCCAGTGGGGTGCCGACGACGTGGCGGCGGCGGCGACAGCAGGGGTCTCAGCGGTGGTTATTCCCAAAGTCAATTCGGTCCAAGATGTTGACGATGTGAGCGCCGCCCTCGACAAAGCCGGTGCGCCATCATCACTCATGATTTGGGCCATGATTGAAACTCCTACGGCTATCTTTGATGTTCGAGCAATTGCAGCTCATCGGAGGGTGGCGACTTTGGTCATGGGCACCAACGACTTGGCCAAAGAACTTCGAGCCACCCAGATCCCAGGTCGGGCTCCGCTTCTACCCCATTTGGCTACGGCCCTATTGGCCGCACGCGAAGCCGGCAAGGACATTCTGGATGGAGTTTTCAACGACGTTAAAGATTTGGATGCCTTCCGCGATGAATGTATCCAAGGCGCCAGTATGGGCTTTGACGGCAAGACATTGATTCATCCGTCTCAAGTCGAAATCGCTAACGATGTCTGGGCTCCCACAGCTGAAGACGTTGATTACTCCCAACGAGTCATTGCCGCCTTTGAATTAGCCACCGCTGAAGGGCGAGGCGTCATCACGGTGGACGGTCGTATGATCGAAAACCTTCACGTTGACAATGCCCGGCGCGTGTTAGCCGTTCAAAAGGCCATCGACGCCATCAGCTGAGCAGCAACTTCACAAAGTTGAACGGAACAATTCAACTGTTCGTTGAAAAGCAAGCTCGGCAGCAGCCCTATTGAATACTTCGGGTCGCGTGTCATTGAAAAAGCCGTGATGACATCCACTGTGGATATTCAGTGAGACGTCTTTGCCCAGATTGCGTAGTTGCGTCTCTAAAGCTTGCACGACTTCTGGTCCGGCGAAATCATCGAGTTCGGCGTACTCACCAACAACCTTGGCTGCGAGTTGGCTCCAATCGGGCTGGGCGGTCGGCCAGGGAATGACGCCGTAGTACGGGGCTACAGCAGCAACTGCATCGGGGCGTTGACACGCCAGAACCAATGACAAACCCCCACCCATGCAGTACCCGACCACACCAACGTGATCGCGGTCGGTTTCCTTGCGTAGATGATCTACGGCCCCAGATAAATCCTTGGCAGCTTGGGCCAAGTTCAGACCCATCATCAACTTCCCGGCACCGTCGGGTTCCGTTGAGAATTCGCCGTGATACAAGTCCGGGGCCAGGGCGGTGAAGCCGGCCTCGGCGAAACGATCGGCAACGTTTTCGATATGAGGAACTAAACCCCACCACTCTTGAATCACAATGACTCCGGGACCACCACCTCGGGCTAAGTACCCCTCGCAGGTTCCACCATTGGACTGAAATGAAATTCGTTCACCCATACACCGACCGTAGCAAGCAGGTTCCAGCAGAAAGGATTTGGCCCCGTTATTGTCCGGTAACAAAGTGCGGTCTGTTCAGCAGACGAAGTGACGAATAGTCTTAGGCCATGACCACTCTCGAGACCCGACCATCTCAGGCCCTTGCCAACGACCGTTCCCATGTGTTCCATTCCTGGTCGGCCCAAAGCTTGATCAGCCCCATAGTCGTTGCCGGAGCCGAGGGGAGTTGGATTTGGGATGAGGACGGAAAGCGCTATCTCGACTTCTCGAGCCAGTTAGTAAACGTCAATATCGGACATCAACACCCCAAGTTGGTAGCCGCTATTCAAGAGCAAGCCGCCAAGCTCTGCACAATTGCTCCGTTTCACGCCAACGATGCTCGCAGCGAAGCCGCGCGTCTTATCGCCGAACGGGCTCCAGGTGATCTGGACATGGTCTTTTTCACCAATGGCGGCGCTGAGGCCACCGAGAACGCCATTCGTATGGCTCGCCTGCACACTGGTCGTCACAAGATCTTGACCACCTATCGCAGTTACCACGGAGCAACTGGCGGAGCAATTCAACTCACCGGTGATCCTCGTCGCTGGCCCAGTGAACCCGGCATTCCCGGAGTGGTCAAGTTTTGGGGTCCCTATCCCTATCGTTCGGCGTTTCACAGTGCCAATGAGATTGAAGAGTCGGCTCGTGCCCTTCAGCACCTACGAGACACTTTGATGGTCGAAGGTGCCCAGACCGTTGCGGCCATCATGCTCGAGTCAGTAGTTGGCACGAACGGAATACTCGTCCCACCGCCCGGTTACCTGGCTGGCGTCCGAGCCATCTGCGATGAATTCGGAATCGTCTTTATCGCTGATGAGGTCATGTCTGGATTTGGACGCTGTGGTGAATGGTTTGCCATCGACAATTGGGATGTTTCTCCGGACCTGATCTGCTTCGCCAAAGGTGTCAACTCCGGGTACATCCCCCTCGGAGGAGTCATTATCAGCCGCAAAATCGCTGACACTTTCAAGGAGCGCCAGTTCCCCGGTGGTCTCACCTACAGCGGTCATCCATTGGCCTGCGCCTCAGCGGTCGCCTCGATCAATATTTTCGAAGAAGAGGGCATCATTGACCATGCCCGGCACCTGGGGCGCGATGTCATTGGCCCCGAGCTCGAGAAATTGAAGGAACGTCATCCGAGTGTTGGTGACGTTCGCGGTGTCGGTGTGTTCTGGGCCATTGAATTGGTCAAGGATCGGTCCACTCGTGAACCACTGGTTCCGTTCAACGCCGCAGGCGAAGCCAATGCCCCGATGGTGGAGCTCATTGGGGCGTGCAAGGCTCGCAATTTGTGGCCCTTTGCTCACTTCAATCGCATTCACGTGGTTCCACCGTTGACCACTAGCGACGATGAAGTGCGTCAAGGTATTGCCATCATTGACGAGGTGCTGTCACTCGCTGATGCCCGCTACACCGGTTGAGTGATTTCGGGTTCTTTGACTCGCGTCGCCAGAGCCACGCCAACAAGAGCCACAGCCAAACCGACCAGAGACAGCGCTCCGAGGCGTTCTCCGAAAAGGATGGATCCCTCAATCGTGCTCAATGCTGGGGTGAGAAAAAACAGACTGCTGACCTTGACCGCCGCTTGGCGTTGCAAGAGCCACAGCATGATGAGAATTGCTGCCAGTGAGAGAACCAAAATTGACCACAGCAGTGACCACCACAGTTGAGCAGTGAATTCGATTTCGAATCCTTCAAAAGCCAAAGAGCCCACCCCTAGAGCGACAGCCGACACTGCAAATTGAACAGCCGTGCCCCGAAGCAAAGGCATTGACTTTCCTCGAGCTCGTTGGACCAGCGTTCCCGCCGACATACCAAAAACCGCTATGCCCATAGCGACCAACGCTGCTGCGCGCACCTGAATATCGCTGGCGCCCATCCGTTCAATAACCACAACCGAAACTCCGCCGACACCAAGGGCTACGCCGAGCCATTGCCGTTTTTGCAGCAATTCCTTCAACAACACAACCGCCCCACGCGGAAATCGCACGATACGCTCACCCTGATCCGTGGCCAGGGCCGTCACCGGCGCAACGGCACTTGGGTCGCTCGACGTCGGAGTCGACGCATCAAGATACTCGGTGCCTGGCCCCAGATAGGTACACAGCAGTCGAAGCCCCACCCGATCGACGTGAAATCGCGGACACATCGCCCGATCCAGGACTTCGATCCGAACTCCAAGGCGGGAGCAACCGACAAGATCGGCGCAAAGCCGGCCGAGAAACGCCACGTCATCGCAGAGGGTGTTCTTGTTCGGAAGACCGGGCAACTCGGGAAACTCGTGCGGCCCGTCGACATCGATGACCCACCGGGCGCCG
>JBJOFA010000012.1:0-11328 GCA_046049015.1 Actinomycetota bacterium
TCGCGGCACGGGGCATAGCGCCATAATCCGTCCACCTATCGAATGTGATCGTCAGTCGTCTTTGCGAGATGATGTCCATCGCATCACCCAAGTCATGGCCGGTGAACTTGAATTTCTCATAAGGCGAGCGCCGGAACAATGGCACCTCATGCAACCGAACTGGCCAAGTGATCCAGGATTTGCTGACTTTGTCGCCACTAATGCCATCCGATTCGGAGGCTGACGGGAAAGCCTTGGCTTGGCGCCGCCCAACATGAGCAACAGATCGTTTCGACGACCTGACTATTTGGCAAATAGTTCGAAAAGTTCGTTGATGGCTTTCACCTGTCCCCCAGAAGTGCTGGACATCACCGCTATTGGCTGGATCCCAATGTCGTACCAACGCTCGAGCCCCTCGCGCACTTCGTCGGGTGTACCAAACAAGGTGCAATCAGAGAGCCAAGTGTCGCTCATCATCGCGGCATGGTCATTGCGATTGCCGGATTCGATGGCCGCTTCGATGGCTTCCATTTCTTCGACGTACCCGGCTGCCTTCCAGTAATTGCGGTAGTTGGGTAAGCGCACGTAGACCGCCATCGTCTTGCGGTTGATAGCAGCGGCCACAGCCCGATCCTCGGCGATAACTGTGGGGATCATGTTGGCCAAATAAAAGCCCTCGTCGACTCGGTTCGCAGGAATTCGCTTTACCTGTTCAGTGGCGTATCTGAAACTGGCGTTAGCCCACAACGAACCATTGGCAATGTCGAGAGCCAAATCCAACATTCGATTCCGCATGGCGGCCACGTAAAGAGGCGGAAGTTCTCCCGAGTATTTTTCGTTACCCCGCAAGCCTTCGACGAAGGCACGCATATCAGTCAATGGTGGACCCATGTCCACGCCGAGTCGTTTGACCATTGGCTCATGGCTCACGCCCAGACCTAAAGCGAAGCGGGAGCCCGATACTTCGTGAATATGGGAGGCTAACGCTCCGACTTCTTGGCCCGAGGTGCCATAGATCCCTTGAATAGCGGTGTAAAACCGAATGTCTTGGGTGACGTGGGCCAAGCTGACGCAGAGCCCTAAAGCACCACCAAGAGTGGGGCAGGCCAGAGCAGGAAAACCGCGAGACTCAGCCTCTTGAGCAAGCCCGAGTATTTGCTGACGTTTTCCGGGGGAGGCCACGATGGACAAAGCAGGCAGACGCACGGCAAAGACCGTAGTCCAACTCAGAGATGGTCTCGCTAGGTTGATCTACGGATGAACGGGAATGCTCAAATGTCTCCTTTGCGCATTGGGTTGCTATGCCCGTACAGCTTGACGACTCCGGGGGGAGTCCAGGGTCAGGTCATGGGATTGGCCCGGGCTTTGCGTCGTCTCGGTCACGAGGTACGGGTTCTCGGACCCTGTGATGGGGCGCCACCAGATTCTTTTGTGACCCCCATTGGAGAATCCCTGCCCACCGTGGCCAACGGTTCAATTGCTCCGCTAGCCCCCGACCCGTCAGCAGCTTTGCGGACCATTCGGGTGTTGCGCGATGAGGGATTCGACATTCTTCACTTGCACGAGCCCTTGACTCCTGGCCCCAATTTCACGGCCTTGGTGATGCGCACCGCGCCCATTATCGCTACCTTCCACGCCGCTGGTGACAGCATCAGCTACCGCTATCTCAGTGGGCCGTTGAAGGGTTTCGCTTCAGCTATTGACTATCGGGTGGCGGTTTCAAAAGATGCCGAGGATCTCGTGGGCCGATATCTCGGGGGGGAATATGAAATTCTGCCCAATGGTGTCGAATTAGATCGTTTCCGAGTGGGGGAGAGTTCAGGTATCGGGCGCCACCATCAACGGGCCATCTTTTTCTGTGGGCGCCATGAACCGCGCAAGGGGCTGGAAGTTCTTCTGCGAGCTCATAAACCCCTGCCGGCAGATGTCGAGTTATGGATTGCCTCAGATGGACCAGAAACGGCGCGGTTGCGCGATGAGTGGTCGGGAGATACTCGATTGCATTGGCTTGGGCGTATCTCTGATGGCGAAAAGGCCCAACGTTTACGAGAGGCGAGTGTCTTTTGCGCTCCATCTTTGGGGGGCGAGAGTTTCGGAGTGGTGCTCATCGAGGCCATGGCTGCCGAGACGCCAATTGTGGCCAGTGCTATCGACGGGTACATGAATGTGGCCACTCATGAAGTCGATGCCTTATTGGTGGAACCGAATGACGATGTTGCGTTAGGCCGAGCACTATTGCGAATTCTGGATGACGACACATTGGCGACGCAATTGACATCGGCGGGTCGAACTCGGGCCAATCAGTTTTCCATGGACGCATTGGCCGAGGCCTATGTGGTCCGCTATCGCAAAGTCCTGGAGAGTAAACATGCTGCCGAAGGACATCATTGGTGGACCGAGAAATATGTCAACGGCCATGGCGGTCGTAATGGAAAGCGGGTTCCTAACGTCTCGGTGGGTATCGGTGACTTGGCTGATTTTGCGCGTCGCTTGGGATCGACTTTGCGGACGTCTTTGCGCGCAACCCTGGAAACAGTCGATTTGGCCCGATATCGGACCCGATTCATTGACCGAATTCGGGGGCTACTGGGCCGTATGCTGGGGAAATGACCACACTCATTGTTCTCGGGGTTGTCGTCCTCCTCGTCATCATCGCCATAGTTCTTTATAACGGACTGGTTCGTCAGCGCAACCAGGTTGACAACGCCTGGTCTCAGGTGGACGTGCAACTCAAAAGGCGTTTGGATCTGATACCCAATTTGGTGGAAAGTGTGAAGGGTTACGCCACTCACGAACGAGCCACCTTTGAAGCAGTTATCAATGCTCGTCAAGCGGCCATGTCTGCTCCGGCCCAACCGGGTCCGCAAGCGGCGGCCGACACAGTGGTCACCGGAGCCTTGCGGCAGTTATTCGCCCTTTCAGAGGCTTACCCAGATTTGAAGGCCAACCAAAATTTCCTCAATTTGCAAGAGGAATTGAGTTCAACTGAAAGTCGGGTGGCCTACGCCCGTCAGTTTTACAACGATTCAGTTCTCGGCTATCACAACAAACTCGATACCTTCCCGACCGTTGTCATAGCCAAGTTGGGGAACTTCAGCCGGCGCGAGTTCTTCGAAGCCGAGCTTGATGCCCGCACTCCACCCTCGGTCCAATTCTGACATCGTGTTCGAACAAATTCGCGCCAACAAAAGGCGAAGCATCTTTCTCATTCTTGGTTTTTCGACCTTTGTGGGGGTCATCGGCGTCATCGTCGGCTACCTCATTGGTGGAGGGCCTTTGCCTTCCATCATTGCGCTGATAGTTGCCGGAATCCTGGCCTTCACGTCCTATTGGAAATCGGACAAGATTGCCTTGGCCGTCAGTCGTGCCCAACCCGCCGATCCCGACGAATTTCGGCGTTTGCACAATCTCGTTGAGGGATTGTGCATCGCCAGTGGATTGCCGAAACCGGGTGTGTATGTGATTCACGATCCAGCCCCGAACGCTTTTGCCACCGGACGCAATCCGCAACATGCGGCTATAGCAGTGACTACTGGGCTGTTAGAGAAGCTCAATCGAGTTGAGTTAGAAGGCGTGATCGCTCACGAATTGTCCCATATCCGCAACTACGACATCTTGGTGTCAACCTTGGCCGTGACTCTCGTAGGTACTGTTGCCTTGCTCACCGATGTCGCCATTCGGATGATGTGGTGGAACGGTGGAAGAGTTTCCCGTGACGGCGATCGTGGAAACGGTTCGAATCCCTTGGCGCTAATAGGTTTTTTCTTGCTACTCGTTACTCCTTTGGTGGCTCGCGTCATGCAGGCCGCAATGAGTCGTCGGCGGGAAACGTTGGCAGACGTCTCGGCTTGTCAGATGACTCGTTACCCGCCAGGTCTGATCGCTGCGCTAGAGAAATTGCGAGCCGATACGACGACAACGCACTCTGCTTCAATGGCCACTGCCCATATGTGGATCGAACAGCCATTATCTGGAGTTCGCGACCAAGGTCGTTTGAAATGGGTCCATGGCCTCTTCGATACTCATCCACCACTAGAAGAACGCATTGCATTATTAAAGGATTTGTGATTATGTCCCCGATTCGAAATCAGACAGTGAAGAGTTCTCGTCGAGGTGTTCAGCGTTGCGCGATGGCCACGGCCGTTGCCGGACTGATTGCGATCAGCGCGTGTGGTGGAGGCGGGGATTCAGCGCCGTCGACGGCACCCCCGACTGCGCCACCCACGACTGCAGCTGCCACGACCACCACCGAGGCAATTACCACGACCACGATTCCAGGTCCACTTATGCCTCTGACCGGTTTACGTGGAACCGATGAAGCTGTGGCGAATCGCCCAGCGGTCGTTGCCAAAATCGATAATCATCCGGCAGCCCGTCCCCAAAGTGGATTGATTGAAGCCGACATCGTCTACGAGGAAAATGTCGAGAGCCTGACTCGTTTTGCGGCAGTGCTCCATTCACAAGATTCCGATCCGGTCGGGCCTTTACGTTCTGGACGCTCTCAAGATGTGGAACTCCTGGCCAACTTGAACAGTCCCATCTTTTTGTGGAGTGGCGGCAACGCCACAGTCACGCGTCTGATCAACAATTCCTCCATGATCAACATGAGTCCGTTCATCGGTTCGGCGGCCTCGGCTTTCTTCCGAGCCAGTGATAAGGGCTCACCGCACAACTTGTACTCGCGAACCGCTGAAATTCGAAACTTGGCCGCAGAAAAGGGCGGTGGCGTTCCAGTAGCTGTTTTCACCTATCGCGCTGCCGACGAAGCCCCGGCTGGTGTTGATGCCCCTGGCGTGAAGCTTTCAATGGATGGCGGCACGAATATCTCGTGGGAATGGGACGCCGCCAGTGGCACCTATCTCCGACGTCATGGGGAAAAGCGCCATAACGCTCCCAGTGGCAATCAGGTGAATACCCACAACGTGGTTGTTCTCTTCGTGTCCTATCGCGCCAGTTCGGCGGATTCACGAAGCCCCGAGGCTCAATCTGTGGGCAGTGGAGTGGCTTGGGTGTATTCCGGAGGCAAATTGATTGTCGGAACGTGGAATCGTCCGGACGCCGCATCCGGATGGGGTCTCGTCGACGAGGCTGGAACGCCTATCAACTTGACGCCCGGTAGAACCTGGGTGGAGCTCTCTCGAGAAGGTAAGGCGGCACAAGTTCCTGCGGGAGCCCAGTTGGCCGATGTTGCTTGGCCCTGATCGTCGCCTCCCATGGCTGCTGGTTCTCATGACCCTGATCACAGAATACAAATCGGCATAAACCGGTCACCAGGGTTAGCCTGACCCCATGTCCGGATCTGAACGTGGCGCCACGGGTACATTCCCAGTTAAAAGAGGTTTGGCTGAAATGCTCAAAGGCGGCGTCATCATGGATGTGGTGACCCCGGAGCAAGCCAAAATCGCCGAGGATGCGGGGGCCTGCGCCGTGATGGCCTTGGAACGAGTTCCAGCTGACATCCGCCGCGACGGCGGGGTGGCTCGCATGAGCGACCCTGAAATGATCGAAGGGATCAAGGCTGCTGTTTCCATCCCGGTGATGGCTAAGGCTCGCATCGGCCATTTTGTCGAAGCGCAGATTTTGCAGGCTTTGGGCGTGGACTTCATCGATGAAAGTGAAGTTTTAACTCCAGCAGATGAAACGCACCACATCGACAAGTTTTCATTTGCGGTGCCCTTTGTATGTGGAGCAACAAATCTTGGTGAAGCATTGCGGCGAATCAGCGAAGGTGCGGCCCTCATTCGATCTAAAGGTGAAGCAGGAACTGGAAACGTTGTGGAAGCTGTGCGTCATCTGCGCACCATTCTTGGCGATATTCGCAAGATAACGACGGCTGACTCAGCCGAACTTTTTGACTGGGCTAAGAAACTGCAAGCACCGTTGCCCCTTGTTCAGGAAATCGCCGAGACCGGCAAGTTCCCGGTTCCCATCTTTTGTGCTGGAGGCTTGGCCACCCCGGCCGATGCTGCTTTGGCGATGCAATTAGGTGCCGAAGCGGTCTTCGTCGGCTCAGGTATTTTCAAGAGCGACACTCCAGCCCCTCGGGCCAAAGCCATCGTTGAGGCCACCACCCATTTTGATAACCCAGACATTCTGGCCAAGGTGAGCCGGGGTCTGGGAGCACCTATGACCGGTATCGGAATGGATGAGATCAACCAACGTTACGCCGAGCGCGGTTGGTGAATTGCCGGCAATAGAGGATCTCCGGTGAACCAGAAACTGATTATCGGTGTTCTTGGTCTCCAGGGGGCTTTTTCTCAACACTTGGAGGTTCTTGCCGACCTTGGGGTTCAAACTCGTCGGGTACGACTTCCTGAAGACTTAGTGGGTCTCGATGGCATTATCTTGCCAGGCGGTGAAAGTACCACCATGAGCAACTTATTGATTACTTCGGGTCTCCTTGAGCCTTTAGTAGCGGCGTTGAAAGATGGGTTACCAGCCTTCGGCACTTGCGCTGGGCTGATCTTGTTGTCATCAAAGATTCTTGATGGTCGCCCCGATCAGGTGCGTTTGAATGTATTGGACACCACCGTGCGGCGAAATGGATACGGACGTCAGTTGGACTCTTTTGAATGTGACGTTGTGGTGTCTGATCTCCTTGAGCCGTTTCATGCTGTATTTATTCGAGCACCAATTATCGAAGACGTTGGTGAGTCGGTGCGGGTTCTCGCGCGGGTGGATTCTCACCCGGTCCTGGTTCAGCAGGGTCACATCATGGCCAGTTCTTTTCATCCGGAATTAGCTAATGATGGACGGATTCATCAACGGTTTGTGGATCTTGTTCGAGAGCACCGCAGTAGCAGAGAGTCGTTACAGTCCATTAAATAGAGCATTGGTTAATAGAGCATTGGTTCTTCTGAAGTAATTCGGAATCTTTTCAAAAGAGGTCGCGTATGTCTGGTCATTCCAAGTGGGCCACCATCAAACATAAAAAGGGTGCAGCTGATAAGGCACGCGGCAAGTTATTTGCCAAGATCGCTCGTCAGTTGGAAGTTGCCGCCAGTCAAGGTGGAGGAGATCTATCGTCGAATGCCACATTGCGAACCGCGGTGCAAAAAGCCAAGGCGGCACAGATGACCAATGACGCTATTGAGCGGGCTATCAAGCGGGGAACTGGTGAGGCTCAGGCCGATAACTACGAATCCATCACCTATGAGGGTTACGCACCCGGAGGAGTGGCGATCATGGTCGAAACCCTCACCGATAATCGCAACCGAACCGGTGCCGATGTGCGCAATATCTTTTCAAAGTTAGGTGGCGCGATGGCTGAACCTGGGGCTGTTAGTTGGCAATTTGCCCGGCGCGGCGTTCTCTATCTGGCGGGCAATTATGCCGAAGATGACGTGATGCTGGCGGCACTGGATGCCGGGGCCGAAGATGTGACTCGCGATGGGGAATCTTGGCGGGTCACATCTGATCCACAGATCGTTTATGACGTCAAGACCGCCCTGGAATCTGCCGGGCTCACCGTGCAGTCAGCCGAGTCAACCATGGTTTCTTCGACCACTATCGCCATCGAAGAAGTTGAAATCGCCCAAAAAGTCTTGAAAGTCATGGAGGCCCTCCAGGACAACGATGATGTCCAGGATGTCTTTGCCAACTTTGACATTGATGACAGCATCATGGAAGCAGTGGATTAGAAAAGCCGTCTTGGCCGTGATCGCTCTCATGGCCATAATTGCTTCGGTGATGAATCCGTCAAATATTCATTTGGTCATCTAGAGTCGCCCCATGAGCATCGCCGTCGGGGATCAGGCACCGGATTTCACCCTTCCAGGAAGTGGAGGGCGCAATTACTCCTTGTCGGATTTTGCTGGCAAGCCAGTGGTCTTGGTTTTCTACCCGGGCGACGACACCGCTGTTTGTACCAAGCAACTCAATACCTACAACGCAGAGCTGAGCGCATTTGAGGCGTTGGATGCCACGGTATTGGCTATTTCGGCGCAGGATATGACCAGTCATGATGCATTTTCAGCAAAACATGGTTTCAAATTTCCATTGCTGGCCGATGTCGACAAGCACGTAGCTGGTCTCTACGGAACACTAGGACCGCTTGGATTTCCCCGACGTAGTGTCTTTGTCGTTGACGCTCATGGACAAGTGGTTTACGCCCATCGAGCCATTGCCGGACTGACCTACCGCTCGGTTGATGAGATAACTGCGGTTCTCAAATCGTCCTGACGCCCGTCGGCTTGAGCCGGCAAGAAAGTCGGCACCCGGGTCGAGAACGGGTTGAAATGCCCCACTGGATCCGAGTCAACCAGTAGAATCGTACGCATGTTCGCCCCGACTGATTCTGTGAATGGTCATCGGGTACTAGGTATTGACCCTGGTTTGACGCGATGTGGTTATGCCATTTTGGAAGCGGGCGCCGGTTCAACGGTCAAGGTGGTCTCACTGGGATTGCTTCGAACGCCTCCCGCGGCGGAATTACCCGCACGACTTGCGGCGATTTTGGAAGACGTCCAAGGTCTCTTAGATGAATTTATGCCCCATACCGTGGCGATTGAACAGGTCTTTTTTCAAGTCAACGTTCGCACGGCCATGAGCGTGGGCCAGGCCAGTGGTGTAGTCATGGCTTTAGCTCATCGGGCTGGATGCCAAGTGGTGCAGTATCCGCCCAATCAGGTGAAAGAAACCGTGACGGGTTCGGGTCGAGCCGATAAAGCCCAAGTGCAAAAGATGGTTCAAATGCGGTTGGGTTTGGCCGTGGCGCCGGAACCCGCAGACGTAGCCGATGCTGCGGCTGTGGCCCTGTGTCACCTCGCCGTTGAGCCCATGCATCGCCAGTTAATGGCCGCCGGTGCCAGCAGCGTGACTGGACGTCTGCGAAGTCGCAAGGGGTGATGAGATGATTGGATCGCTTCGCGGAACCGTCATTGAACGAGTCGCAGACGGTCAGGTGCTGGTGGAAACGGCCGGTGTTGGCTATGTCGTGCACGTGACTCCTCGGGTCCTCGCCGAATTAGAACCAACGTCACCGGTCTTTCTTCATATTCACCATCACATGCGCGAGGATCATCAGACCCTTTTTGGATTCCTGCAACGTGAGGAACGATTGACCTTTCAAACATTGTTGGCTGCTCATGGGGTGGGGCCGGCTCTGGCACTGGCCATCGTGGGAACTCATACACCGATGGCGCTTTTTGACATCGTGGCCAGTGGGGATACCGGGGCTCTAACTTTGGTCCCCGGTGTGGGCAAAAAGACTGCTGAACGATTGATGATTGAATTAAAGAATCGATTGTCGTTGCCAGTGCTTCCTCAGGCTGGAAACGAAGGCCATGACAGTCATACTGGCTCGGTTGTTGGGGCCGTGCGCGAAGCATTGATCGGTCTTGGCTATTCAGAAGGTGAAGCCCGAGAGGCACTTCGCGAAATTCCAGCTGGTCTTGAACGTGAAGATATGTTGCGCCAAGCTCTGCGTGCCTTGGGGTCTCGTCGTGCGTGATGAATATGTAGCCCCTGATGCCGACGTTTTGCGCGGGGCGGTGAATGACTCAGTTGAAGAGTCTGAAGAGGCCGGCCTTCGGCCCAAGAGTCTTGAAGAATTCGTGGGTCAAAGAGATCTCAAGGAAAAGCTAGGCATTGTTCTGGAGGCTGCTCGACGTCGAGGTGAGGCAGTGGACCATTTGCTTTTTGCTGGCCCACCCGGTCTGGGTAAGACCACTCTTTCAACGATCATCGCCGCCGAAATGGGAGTGCGTTTACACATCACATCAGGTCCGGCCCTCGAGCGTCCCGGTGATCTGGCAGCAATTCTCACCAAGTTGGAATTAGGAGATGTTCTTTTCATCGATGAAATTCATCGTCTCAGTCGATCAGTTGAAGAAATCCTGTATCCGGCTATGGAAGATTTTCAATTGGACATCGTGGTTGGCAAGGGCCCAGCGGCCTCCAGTATCCGTTTAGCCCTACCGCGGTTCACCTTGGTAGGTGCCACCACCCGCACGGGAATGATTACCGGCCCACTACGCGACCGCTTTGGTCTGGTGGCTCGATTGGATTTTTACGAGACTGATGAACTCGAGTCCATTGTGGGTCGGGCAGCGCGTATTTTGCAGGTGGAGATTGATACTGGCGGCACGCAAGAAATTGCTCGACGGAGTCGAGGAACTCCGCGTATTGCCAACCGCCTTCTTCGCCGAGTGCGAGATTTCAGTCAAGTTCGCGGGAGTGGAACAATCGATGTTCGTACCGCCCGCGAGGGATTAGAAGTGTTTGGCGTGGATCATCTTGGATTGGACAAACTTGATCGAGCCATCTTGTCATCACTTTGCCGCCAATTTTCGGGACGCCCAGTAGGTTTGTCGACATTGGCAATCAGCATCGGCGAACAATCGGAAACGGTGGAAGATGTCTATGAGCCTTTCCTTATTCGTCAAGGTCTAATTGCCCGAACGCCGCGAGGGCGAGTTGCTATGGCCGCAGCGTTTGAGCACCTTGGTATGGCAGCACCGGCGGCCGAAACGCCCCCTGACCTTTTCTCTTAAACTGGTTATGCATCTTTCGGAATTCGATTACGAGCTTCCAGAGTCGCGTATCGCCCAGACTCCGGTGGAGCCGCGCGATTCGGCACGTTTGCTAGTCGATCGGGGCGGAGCAGGTGTCGATCATCGATACGTTCGCGACCTGGGTGACTATTTGGAACCCGGTGACTTGATGGTGGTGAATGACACCCGGGTTATTCCGGCCCGATTGCTGTTGCAACGATCAACCGGGGCTCAAGTTGAGGTTCTGCTTCTTGATGCCCTAGATGATGATTCGCGGCGATGGACAGCCTTAGTGCGTCCCGGGGGACGATTGCGCGAAGGAGAAACTCTTCATCATCGGGACTCCGGGTTAGAAGTGTCGTTTATAGGTCGTTCGCTCGACGAAGGAAGTTTCGAAGTTGAACTGAGCCATGACGGCGATGCTCTGGCGTTTCTCGAACGATGTGGACAAATGCCATTGCCTCCGTATCTGAAGGCCGCACAGATTCCTTCGGTAAGCAATGAGCGCTATCAGACGGTCTACTCCCGACGGCCGGCATCGGCTGCGGCTCCAACTGCCGGTCTGCATCTCACTCATTCGCTCCTTGATTCTTTGCGGGCCAAAGGAGTTGGAATAGCTCATGTCGAACTAGTCGTGGGAGTCGACACTTTTCGACCCATTACCGAAGAAGATCCCTTGCGGCATTCCATGCATTCAGAGTTCTATTCCGTCTCAGCCGAGGTGATGGATCGAGTTCATCAGGCCAATCGGGTTATCGCGATCGGAACGACCGCCGTACGTTCTTTGGAAAGTGCCGCCCATTTCAATGAATTGACGGGTCGAACCAAGTTGTATATCCATCGTGGTTTTGATTGG
>JBJOFA010000013.1:0-11189 GCA_046049015.1 Actinomycetota bacterium
TCGATGTAAAGCAGCATTGGCAAACCCGAGAAGATCACGGGGAGTATCACCAATATCTGGTCCGAGAGCCACGCCAATACTGGATGAAACTCGCAGTGGTTTACCACCGATCTCCAGATCAGCGTCAAGTGCTTGGGCTACTGATTGAGCAGTTTCGATAATTGCATCGAGATGCAATGCATTGGTCATAAGGATGACGAATTCGTCACCACCTAAGCGTGCCGCATGGGCATTCTCGGGAATAGTTGCGGCGATACGTTGAGCGATGATTTGCAGCAGTTCATCACCGGCAGCATGACCGAGAGAATCATTTATTCCTTTGAACCGGTCAACATCGAGATACATCACCGCAATACGAGGATTGATAATCGACTCATTGATGACCGAATCAAGTAAGGCCATCATGCCTTGACGGTTGAGTAAGCCGGTCAAAAAATCATGGGTTGCAGCGTGAGCTAATTGCAGGTTGGTATCGGTGAGTTGACGTTGTTTCTGGCGTAATTCATCGACAATTTTTTGGTTTCGAGTCCGTTGGCGGTACCAGGCAATAGCACCGGCGCAAACAGCGGTCAGGGTTCCGGTGATAGCCGATAGCGAGGGCAGGACAAATCTGAGCACGCAGGACTATCGGACTCTGAGTCTCTGTTCTTGAACAAGTTGCCAGAATTTCTTATTGAATTTCTTGCCAGATATTTGGTTTGGCCTGTTGACCAGGTCAGATACGACTGGTCTTTCAGTGGCGGGAGCGTAAACGAGGTACCAGCAACGGTGTAGAGGCCTTATAGGCCTCCCAACCAGGACGCCTTTCGGCACTGCGTTGCTCGGCCAGAGGAATGCTGGCGGTGAGGAACATGACGGTCATGGATAGTGCTCCGATACCAGTCAGCCAGGCACCTGAATCAGCTGCCAAAACAATGAGCCACAGTGACCACCACCAGAACATCTCGCCGAGATAGTTGGGGTGGCGAGATCGCGACCACAAACCTTGATTGAGAACATCACCGGCCGACTTGGTTCGATTGAAACGACGCAAGTCCACATCGGCAAAGTGCTCAAGGGCAATGCCGATTAGAGCCAAGATCAATCCGAGGAGATCAAAAACACCTAGGTCTCGTTCATTGGCCGTAGCAATAGACACCATCGGTAGTGATCCCAAGGTGACCACGATGAGGGGGAAGAGATGAACCGAAGTCAAACTGACGGCCCAGCGGGGCATTGGCGTCTTTTCGTACAGCATGCGGTATCGCCAGTCCTCGTGATGAAGTCCGGGCCAACCGATGGCCCAGTTAGCAGTAAGTCGAAGACCCCACAGCACTGCAAGGACAGCAACGAGCCAACGGCGTTGGTCGCCGGTGGTGAACCCTCCGGCTTCATCAAAGACAACCGCTAGCCAGATGGCAAATGCCGGGGGCATTACGCTCCACCAGGCATCAAAGGTGGACCCGTTACCCACCACTTGACTGGCGATATATAAAAAGGTCACCGACGCTGCGTAGCTGGCAAGGAGTGCGGTGAAGGGAGAGTCAGTGCCGAATTGGGCGGCGACGATAAGTCCGCCAACCACAGCCACCACATAGAGAGCGATGATGAGACCAAAGGATCGCCCACGACTCCAGGATTCTTTGGGGGTTTTTTGATTTGGGTCTGACTCGTTTGACATTGGACCATCCTGTCGCATGAGCGGCCCCGGTAGCGGGATTAAAACCCTCTCTTGCGTCCGTTGTCATCCCAAGCTGAGCCCCTACGATCTGGGAATGAAGCGCCGGCTGCTGACTATTCCGGGTCTCTACCTGGGTGGTTTGGTCATAGTGATACTCATTCCCCTCTGGCTAGTAGTGGGTCTGGTCATTGATCTGCTGGGGCGTCGGTTTCGTTTTCCTATCGTGCGCCTGCTGGCCTTTGCCGTTTGTTGGGCTTGGCTCGAGATCATTGGAGTGACGGTGTCAGCGGCGCTGTGGCTAACCGGGCAACGTCGAAACTCTCAGGCTCACTACACCCTCCAGCGCTGGTGGGCCGCTCGACTTTTGGGTGCTTTGCGCCTGACATGTGGTGTTCGGGTGCAGGTCGAAAATATGGAAGCCCTGCGACCGGGTCCGGCAATCTTGATGGCTCGTCACGCCAGCCTGGCCGATTCTTTGGTTTCGGCCTATGTAGTGACCAGCGTGGCGGGGATGAACCCGCGCTACGTCTTGAAGCGCGAACTTCTTGGTGATCCGTGTCTTGACGTCGTCGGTCAACGCCTACCCAATCATTTTCTGGATCGACAAGCCCCCGATTCGACTCCGGAACTTGAAGCCCTTCAGACCTTGACCTCCACGATGGACAACAAGTCAGTGGGCATCATTTTTCCTGAAGGAACTCGAGCAAATCCGGTGAAACGGGAGCGGGCACTGGAGAAGCTCTCGGTCAAAGACAATGCTCGAGCCGAACGACTGCGAGATCTCCAACATCTCCTACCCCCTCGACCTGCAGGGGCTATCGCTCTCTTACGAGGACACCGCGTTGCCGATGTGGTGCTTGGTTGGCATGTCGGATTCGAAGGTCTTGACACCTTTGGGGGAATGCTGCGGGCGTTGAGCCGACCCTTTCCACCGGTGCGCTTTGTCTTGCGGCGTATTCCTCGATCAGAAATTCCGAACGTAGATACTCCAGATGAGACGGCATTCGTGACATGGTTGGATAGTCAATGGGTAAGCCTTGATCATGAAGTTGACGAAGCTCTGAAGAAAAGAAATCAAAAGGTTTGAAAAATTCATGATTGATATTCATGATTGATATGTACGGGGGATATTCATGGGTGATGTAATGGTTTGGTCGGCACTGGCAATTGCCATCCTCATGGTTGGTACCTGGTTGTTGAGTGTGATTTTGAAAAATGCCTCCATCGTGGACATTGTCTGGGGTCTGGGCTTTGTTGTGACGGCGTGGGTGTCACGCGGTATCGGCGACGGCGATTCGGGTCGGCAGTGGTTACTGACCATCTTGACCTCCATCTGGGGATTGCGTCTGGCTGGTTATCTACTTTGGCGCAACGCCGGGCACGGTGAGGATTTCCGCTATAGATCGATGCGCAAACGATGGGGAGCGCGTTTTCCTCTCATCAGCTTGGTCACAGTCTTCGCTTTACAAGGTGTCTTGATGTGGATCGTCTCGCTACCAGTGCAACTTGGTCAAGACGATGCCACACCAAGCATCGGAGTTTTGGCTTTCATCGGCATCGCCGTTTTTGCTTTCGGACTGTTCTTCGAAGTTGTTGGTGACGCCCAATTAGCCCGGTTCAAAAGTGATCCGGCCAATGCCGGCAAAGTTATGGATCAAGGACTGTGGCGCTACACCCGGCATCCCAATTATTTTGGCGATGCCTGTGTTTGGTGGGGATTGGCTTTGATTGCTGCCGAAACTGGATCAGGGGCCTGGGGGTTCATCGGAGCCATTGTGATGACGTATTTCTTGCGCCGTGTCAGCGGAGTCACTTTGCTGGAGCGGTCTCTGAAAAAACGACGGGAAGGTTATGAGGCCTACATTGCCCGCACCAGTCCCTTTATACCGCGACCTCCAAAAGCCTTGTCGTAACTCTTTTGAGAAGTAAGAAATTTGAGAAGTCAGAAATTCTCAGTTGCTTCATTAGTGTGGACCCGTGACTTCTTCTCGTGAAATTCAACCACGGAAGAAATCCTTCACTTTTCGTTTCATTGCCTTGTTGTTGGCAGTTTGTACCGTGGGAGTGGGAATCTCACTGATGGTGCAAGCCAATCTTGGTGTCGCTCCAGCTGACGTCTTAGCAACTGGAGGAGCCAAGCAATTCGGTATCGGCGTGGGCACCATGGGCTGGATAAACGGTTTTGCCTTCACACTGCTGGCGATCTTGGTTCGTCGACCACCGTCTTTTGGAACCTTGCTCGGAACAGTTCTCGTCGGTCAGGCGGTCAATATTGTCTTGCCGCTCATACCGGAGGCTGATGCTCTGGCTGTGCGATTACTGATGATGCTCGGTGGTATGGCCTTGTTATATCTAGCCATCTCTGTGGGTGTGGCCACCACATTGGGCACTGGTCCGATGGAACTGCTCATGCTCGGTTTGCATGACAAAGGAATGAGTATGCAAGTAGCGCGCTGGGGAATCGAGGGCGTTGTGGTCGCCGGAGGCATTGCTTTGGGTGGACAGATTGGCCTCGGCACGGTGCTCTTTGTTGTCTTGACCGGCCCGGTCTTGGCTCGCACCTTGCCACCAGTGGCCCGCTTCATGGGTACGGCAGTAACCCGACCACCAGTGGCCTTGGACGCCTAGATTTCTCAGCGCGATTTTGGCAAGCGCTGCGAGAGAACTTTTCGTTCTTCCAAATCGGTGATGGCCTCGTCAGTCATGTGGAGAAGTTCTCGAAGTACGAAGCGATTATCTTCGCCCCGATAGCGCGGCTCGCCACTAACACCAACTTTCGAATGTTGGAAATGCCATGGCGCATTGGGAACTCGGAGTTCTCCACCAATCCGATCGGGAACAGTGGTGATAGCACCGCGGGCTTGTGCCCAATCAGTGTCAGCGAGTTCACGCACCGTACGTACCACACCAACAGCTAATCCAAATTGAGCGCAACGATCCTCAAAGGCCTGGGCGTCAGGCAAAGTGGCCGCCCACTCGCGTAGGTGAATAGTGAGCTCAGCAAAGTGTTCGAGTCTTTTTTCCACAGTGGTGAAACGTTCATCGGTCAAGAGTTCTGGACGGTTCATGACGTCCACCATGATTTCAAAAGTGCCCCGTTCAGCCGGGTGTCCACTGATGACTACCGTTGTTCCATCGGCAACATGCAAAATTGGATAATCCCCGGGACGAAATGAGCGAATCCATTGGGGATCTATCTCACCGTCAAAGAGCTCGTCGTGGGCGTGTTCATTCACATACAACATGGTCTCAGCCATAGAGACATCGATTCGCTCGCCGCGTCCCGTTCGTTCACGTTGAAAAAGCGCCGCCAAAATCGCCGAGGATGTTTCCAAGGCGGTGTATGTATCAGCGTGCGACCACGGATCATTGGCGAAGTCCCCACCGCGTGACTGGCCTTGCATCTGAGTCAGTCCGCTCTCGGCTCCGATAACCGTGGCATAAGCCCGACGATTCACCCAGGGACCATCGGCTCCATATCCGCTGATGGAGGCGTAGATCAGTTTTGGAGAACGGGCTGATAAGACGTCGTAGCCAAGACCCAGCCGATCCATCACGCCGGCACGGTAATTCTCAATGAGCACGTCGCTGACTTCGACCAGTCGCAGCAAAATATCGACGCCGTCGGGAGTGGAGAGGTCGATGCTCATACATTTCTTACCGGTGTTCTGTTGGATGAAGTAGGTAGCCAGAGATCCAACCCGCGGCGATGAAAATCGAGTCAGGTCGCCATCTGGCGGTTCGATTTTGATGACCTCGGCACCGAGATCACAAAGCATGCGTCCGCAATGGGGGCCAGCCAGGACTCGGGTGAGGTCGAGAACGCGGATGCCCTGAAGGGGAGCGGGAGCCTGGGTCACGCCTCCATGATGGTCTGTTGGCGCCTCAGGGAACTATTCGGTGGGCATCTTGCTTGTACGGTCGCCTTATGAACAACCGCGATTCACTCTCTGACCGGGATCTTCCCGCTGCTCTTCCCGATTATGACTCGTTACCTCGATTGGGTGGCCTTCCGTCGAGTTGGGATGTCTGGGGTGAGGGGGACGGTCCACTCTTTGGATGTCTCAACCTGTTGAATGCCAACTCGGTTCGCAGTGCCGCCACTTTGATTCGCGAAGGACAGGTTTTTGCCCTGAACTGGAGTATGCGTCAACCGAATCCCCCATTATTTGGTCGATCGCCCTTTCGTCACGAGGTCACTGGCGGCGCCTTGAGTACTAGTCACGATGATGTCTTGCATGAGTGGAACACTCAATCGAGTAGTCAGTGGGATGGCTTTCGACATATTCGCAATCACGTAGCCGGTGAATTGGAAATCGGTACCGGCCATTACGGCGGAGTGTCCGATGAAATGCACGGTATTGATCACTGGGCAAAACGGGGCATTGTGGGCCGAGCAGTTCTGGCTGATATCGGCCGTTGGCGAGAATCAGTTGGCCGTCCCTTGCGCTGTGGTGATGCTGATCCGGTTGAAGCTTCGGAAATTTTGGAGTGTCTGTCCGCCCAAGGCACCGAACTTCAAGTCGGAGATATTTTATTAGTTCGCTTCGGCTGGATCACTTGGTACGAAGCCCAGTCCGAAAGTGTGCGCCAGGGTTTAGCCGATGTGGGCGCTCTTCGTGCTCCGGGGTTTCGATCCGGTGAGGAATTGGCTCGTACCTTATGGAATCTTCATATTGCTGCTATCGGTTGCGATAACCCGGCAGTTGAGGTGTGGCCTCCAGGGGCCGCGAGTTCACCCGAGCATGAAGCTGAGGTGCGGGCCGATCGGTCCCGGCTACATGAGATTTTTACGCACACGTTGCTGTTGCCTTTGCTCGGAATACCGCTTGGGGAAATGTGGGATTTGGATGCGTTGGCAGCCCATTGTGCCCGTACTGGCCGTTACGAAAGTTTCTTCACTTCCGCTCCACTTAATTTGCCCCAGGGTGTGGCGAGTCCGCCCAATGCATTGGCGATCATGTGAGTCACTACGATTTAAATATGTCGTCATCTGGTAGTTCACAATCTGGTCGTTCGCACGCTCTCAGTCAGCAAGTCGCTCTCGTCACCGGTGGTGGTTCGGGTATCGGACTGGGCTGTGCTCGAGAACTTGTTCAAGATGGAGCCACGGTGGTGTTGGCGGCCCGCAATGTGGATCGCCTACAAAATGCCGCCAGCGAGTTACGAAGTCTGGCTGCTGGTGGCGCCGAAGTGGTCACCGTGGCCTGCGATGTCACCGATGAAGCCAGCGTTCAAGCTGCCTGTGAAGCCGCCCAAAAAGTGGGGCCGTTCACCATGGTGGTAGCAAACGCCGGATTTGGAACCGGTGGTCCGATTCACCTCACCACTCTCGAGGATTGGAATGGCATCATGGCCACCAATTTGACGGGCGCCTTTCTCACCATCAAACACGCCGTGCCATTTTTGTCGGCCAATGGCGGCGGATCAATCGTGGCCATTTCCTCGATTGCCGGACCAGTGACCCACCGTTTCATGACCCCCTATGACGTGTCCAAAGCAGGATTGGAAATGCTCATTCGTCAGACCGCTGATGAATTGGGCTGTCGCAACATTCGCGCTAATGCCGTGCGACCAGGTTTAGTGCCCACTGATGCCACGGAAGGTCTCATGGGTCTTGAGGTCATTGTCAATGACTATCTAGATCAGATGCCGTTGCGACGCGTCGGCACCACTGAAGACGTTGGTCAATTAGTGCGCTTCTTGCTCGGACCAGAAAGTTCGTGGATTACGGGAACCTGTATCAGCATTGATGGGGGACATCATCTGCGACGTGGCCCAAATATTGAACCGGCCATGGAGATGGTCTTAGGCGATGCCCGCTATCCCGCTGGACCTAGCTGAGGTCCGTTTTAACTGTTTCCGTTGCTCACTTCTAGAGCGGGGCCAGGTGGCGTAAGGCCATAGCGCTGTACATGGCAATACCCGTGGACATCGCGGCTTCATCGTAAAACACCCGGTTGGAATGGTTGGGCGCGGCGGTGGCTGGGTTGCGGTCGTGAGGTGTGGCCCCCAGAAAAATCATCGCTCCGGGAACATGATTGAGCACGTAGCCGAAATCCTCAGCACCCATGACCGGATTGGGAAGTTGAATGAAACGATCTCGACCGGTGATTTCTTGAGCGATACCGCCAACAAAGCGCGCCGCATCGGGATTATTGACCGTGACGTCATAGCCGTCGACCAATTCGACGCTGACCTCCAAACCGTGAGCCGCAGCAATACCATCAGCCACTCGGCGGACACCATCATGTATTTGGCGCCGGGTATGTTCACTAATGGCCCGAATAGTGCCGTTGATTTCGGCCGTTTCCGGAATGACATTGAAGGCTGTTCCAGAGTTGATTTTGGTAATGGTCAATACCCCCGGATTGAAAACATTGATACGTCGGGTCACCATCGACTGCAGAGCCTGAACTATCTCGCAAGCTGCAGGAATTGGATCAAGGGTGCGGAAGGGCTCACTGGCGTGTCCTCCCTTTCCGATCAGTCGGATTGATATTTCATCACTGGAAGCCATTATCGGACCACCGCGAGTACTGATGAACCCGGTCGGCAGAGAAGACGTGGTGTGGATGGCAAAGGCCCCGGTAATTGGAGACGGAGTGCCATTTGACAGAGGGCCAACTTTTAAGAGTCCTTCCTCCAACATAAAGACAGCCCCTTGATGACCTTCTTCGCCGGGTTGAAACATAAAGAGCACGCGGCCGTGAATATCGTCTCGGTGGTGACTCAAGAGTTGCGCCGCACCAGCCAACATGGCGGTATGGGTGTCATGTCCGCAGGCGTGCATGACATTGTCGACTCGCGAACTGAAATCAACGCCCGTATCTTCAGGCATGGGGAGAGCGTCCATGTCGCCGCGCAACAGAACCGTGGGACCGGGTTTGGTCCCCTCGAGTGCCGCCACAATGCCCGATGTGGTTTCATGCAGAGTGATGGAAAGCGGCAGTCCTTCCAGCGCTTGGAGAACTCGCTCTCGGGTGCGCGGTAGATCGTTGCCTAATTCCGGCCATTGATGAAGGTCCCGGCGCATGGCGACCGCTTCATCAAGTAGTTCGTGGGCTTCATCATTCAATGTGGAGATATCTGCTGGTGCGGACATAAACGCATCGTAGATCCCCTTCTCGGTCCCGTGTCTGACATCATGGCAAACTCGTGGTGTGCAGGTAGGACGTGGTGATGAATAGCCCTCAGGATGAGAGGATCCCTCGCGAGCTCGTTGACATCGTGGACGAAAACGACGTCGTTCAAAGAGTGGTCACCCGACGCGAAATGCGATCCCAGCGGCTGCGACATCGCGCCGTGTTCATTGCCGTTATCGATGAAGTGGGGAGATTGCTCGTACATCGACGCTCACCCTTGAAAGATGTGTGGCCCGATTGGTGCGATATCGCTATCGGTGGAGTGGTTGGCACTGGCGAGGACTATCTGACCGCGGCGTATCGTGAGGTTCAAGAGGAAATCGGAATCAATGACGTCGTTATCAATGAAGTTGACAACGGAGTTATTCAAATTTATGACGATGAGGTGGTGAGCCTTCTTGGTCGTTGTTATTTCATTCGACACTCCGGTCCTTTTACCTTTGCCGACGGGGAAGTGGTAGATGCTTGGTGGTCGACTCGCGCTGAGTTTGAAATACTTCGTGAACGCGAGCAATTCCTACCTGATAGTCAGACTCTTCTTCTTCCGCTGTTGACGCTTTGGAGATAGTTGCTGGACTAGGCCACTCCGCCGAATAGTGATCTGGTGAGCCCACCTTGTAAGGAGAGTTTTCATCGATGGTGAATGGAGAGGTGGGTCATGTCGAGTGGTATGTCACAGACGGTGGGTGGGGGTTCTCTCGCTGGGATGATCGGCGCTGATCCCGAGCAACTCAGCAATTTGGGGGCCACGCTTCTGCGTCAGCGGGAAGTGGTCGAGGGCATTGTGACTCTGGTGAGCACTTCATTGGCCAACACTTTGTGGTCGGGGCCAGCTCGCCAGATCTTCGAATCCGAATGGCAATCGTCGTTTCGTTTGGCTCTGACCAGGCTGGGAGAGGCCTTTGACGTGGGCGGGAGGGACTGCCAGATGCGGGCTCAGGAACTTCGGCGGGTTATGGGTTCGGCCTGAGGTCTACGCTTAGGTGGTGCTACGCGTCGAGTTCACTATCGAGCCATTTGTCGAGGGCAAACCTGGTCCCCATGTTTTAGAGGCGATAGCTGCAGTTGAAGCGGTGGGACTAGCCGTTGAATTTGGGCCGTTCGCTTCATCGTTTAGTGCGCCGAGCGCTCAGGTTGCCGAAGCAGTGTCAGCTTTGATTAGTCGGGCCTATGGCGCTGGAGCCACCTATGTTTCGGTACACATCGAGCCGGCAGTTGAATCGGCATGACCTCATCAGCAGATTTGCCCCAGCCCTTGCGGGAAATGTTGACTCCTTTGGTTGATGCTCTTGGCTGCACCTTGGTTGCTGGAGAACTTTTAGGACCCGCCGATATTCCTTTGATGCTGGAAGGAGAACTCATCGGCGGTGTTCGCCTGCCGGCACTGCATGGAGCACTTGATCGCTTGATTGATGCGGTTGAACGTGAAATGAATTGCTGTCTTCCTGATATGAGTCGGGAACAAAAGCAACGGGCTATTCGACTACTGGACGAACGCGGGGCGTTTACCTTGCGTCGAGCAGTCGAGGATGTTTCTGATGCCATGGAAGTATCGCGCATCACGGTTTACAACTACCTGAACGCTATTCACCGCTGATTCAGCCCAGGGGAAGATACTCCTCCAAGCGGCCAATGGTGAATCCTTCGGCTTCGATACGATCTTTCAACGCCACGAGATTTGTGTAGAGATCTCGGCGGAAGTGAGTAAGAAAAATGTCTCCTGGTTGTAGCGCGGATCGGCCAGCCAGGTCGATGTTCCCTTCCCAGAGCGATGAATTCCAGAGAACAACGGCATTGAGCCCACATGAGGCCGTGGCGCGACGAGTGGTGTCATCGTATGAACCGTAAGGCGGACGCATGAGATGTCCCACCTGGCCCAGTCCGTAGCGAATGAAATCAGTCATGCCACATATTTGGCGGGTCTGCTCATCAATGCTGAGACCTTTGAGGTCCGGATGGCTCAGCGTGTGCGAACTAATTGTTCCACCGACTTCGAAAATTCGCGCAAAGTATTGTGGATCCTTTTTCAACTCTCCAGCTACGAGAAAAAATGTCGCCGGCCAGCGATTTTCGATCAAGAAATCCATGGCCCGAGGATCCTTGTAGATGCCATCATCAATGGTGAGAAAAATCACTCGGTCTTCGGTAGTGATCTGACGAATGAGAGCTGCTCGACCATCGACTGGAATAACTGGCTCGACCGGCGACAAAGGTGAACCAATTGGCACCGTTGTTGTAGTCGTAGTAATGGCTGTATCAAGAGTCGTAGCAGGTGTCTTCACAGTTGTGGCCGTGGGGCTAACGGCGGCCGTTGTGGTAACCCCCGGGGTCGTCGTCACCTCGGTGACCCGGAGCCGCGCGTTCATCCTGCCGAGCGCCCGCTC
>JBJOFA010000014.1:0-10994 GCA_046049015.1 Actinomycetota bacterium
AATGGCACGGGCTCATACCGGGGTCAACCTGGTACGAAGTCAATGCTGGACACTTTTTGCAAGACACCTGTGGCCCGGAAATCGCAGCACATGTCCTTTTGAATCGAAATAGCTAGACATCCTTACTCTTTATTGGGAACCCAGTTTCCGTGGAATCCGAAAGGTACGCGCTGGGGAAGTTTGACCCGGGCGACGTAACCCCGTGCAAAGTCTTGAGCGTCAATGATTACGAATTCGGCTGAGTTCGAGTTGCCGTCGTGGACAAAGGTGACAAGCCATCCATCATCCTCGTCAACACTCCCACGACGAGCCACGAAAACCGGTTCGCCGGCGGCGCGACCGGGACCGTGATCGAATACCTGCTGCGTACCGGTGACCAGATCGTGCTTGACAGTGGGCCAATCCATCGACTGCGAGTCGACCTTGGCACAGTATCCAAATCGATACGGGCGACCAGTGAGAGATCCTCGGTGCCGAGGAAACTCGTTGACCCGTTCATCGATCACCGTCGTCGTCGTTTTTCTCTGAACAGGATCGACTTCCCAGCGGATCAGGCGCGGTAGCGAGTCACCAAATGGCCCAAGAATGTCATCGCGCATCATGACGTCGTAGAAGCAAACATCAAGGACCACTTTGCCGTCGGGCGTATCGAAAGCATTCATCGGGTGAAAGACATAGCCAACGGGCACATCTACCCAGATGATGTCACTGGCATCTCCATGGCGCGGCATGAGCCCCACCCTGTTGCCGTAGGTGTCGCTCCAACGGAAGGGGAACCGTCCAGCGAACGCCAGATCAAAATCGACGAGAACAGGTTGGTCGTAAACCACGATGTAATTCTCAGTCATTGAGAAATCGTGAACCATCGACATCCCGGGCAGCGGAATATCTACGGTTCGCACCACACGTCCGTCTTTTCCAACGTGGATGTACTGAACATGATTGAGCCACTCGGCCCAGGCATAGGCCACTGCATGCATTTCACCTGTAGCGGGATCAACCTTGGGGTGTGCCGTGAAAGCCCCGGGCAAAGTCCCAAAGAAGTCGTTGTAACCCACCGTCTCGAGTTCGTCGTTCAGTTCAACCGGACACGTGCCCGCCTCCACCATGGCCCACGTCCTACCGGCAAACCCGCCAACGTTCGTGTTCGGGCCAAACGTTGAATTATTCCAGTTACGTCCGGTGGGCAAGCCTGTTCCACGAACCTCGGCGACATGAGGTGAACCGACGTAGCGGTTTCGATACCAGAGTGCTTTGCCTTGGCGAAGACTGATGCCGTGCACCATCCCGTCCCCCATGAACCAGTGGTGAGTTTCTTCTTCAACGTTTCCTATTGGATTTGGACCGTTGCGAAGGTAGCGACCGTTGAGTTCAATCGGTATTTCCCCGATGACTTCAAGATCAGTGGCCGTGACCTCATCAATGACTGGCGCATAATTGCCATTCAGATAAAAGTTGGCCGAAGAACCGGGATTTTGCTGAAGCTTGACTGAGTTGTCCCCCATATAGACATTGTCTAGCAATAGGAATTGACACTGTCAAGAGCGATGTTCGCGATTCTTAGTACACCAGTCGGGATCATGCTTCTCTTGGCACTAGCACCAGAAGTGTTTTGAAGAACGTGTAGATCTTGCAGTCCCGATCGTTAGGACGCGCGACGACTACCACCTGACAGGAGATACAGCATTCGTGGCGCGGCCCTCCGCACGAACGCCGCGAGCTACTAAGTCAGCAGACATTTCATTCCACAACTTCTTGAGACGGTAGTGAGGAACTCGCGGATACAAATGGTGGATCGCGTGGTGGTCATGACCCCGAATGAGCAGACCCGAACCCCGGAATACTGCTACTCGGGTGTGCCGGTACCGGCTGGTTTCCTTAGCCGGGTGGTGTGGATACCACGCAAAAATGAACATCAACCAACAGAGTTGGATGCGGGCCGGCAGCCACCACAGGCACAGGGCTGCAAGGCCATTACCGGTGGCAAAGCACACCACGAGAACAGTCGTGGATAAAAGCCAGTATCGAATCTGCGCTTTCCCTTCGGTCTTTGAAGCCTCACGATCCGCCAGCTTGGCGCGCAGCGACCCCGGCAGAAGAATTCGTATGGGTTTGATGAGGGCGAAGAATGGAAGAAAGGAGTAGAGCATTGTCATGCCGTAGAACTTCAGCGGAAGTTCGGCCAATCGACCCTCGGTGAAATGATCCGGATCGCGGAGAGGATCGTTGGTGTAGGCATGATGGCGCATGTGCCCAGCACGATGCGAGGTGAACTCAATTCCCGTTGGAATTGAACAAAGGACTCCGATCAGGTCCTCAATTCGACGCCCCCGAGTCGTTCGGCCCCAAATGTTGCGGTGCGTCGCCTCATGCATTGGCATGTAAAACGTCGATGCGATAATTGAATTTGCCACCAGGCCTAGCCACAAAGGAAAAACTCCGGTTGCTCCTAGATAAAGGACGCCTCCCCAGCAGACGGCGAAGAATAAAAAGGTAAAAATAATGCGCGGCTGCACACCAGACCAATACTTTGCCGCCACCAAATTCTCAGCGCGAATCTGTTCGCTTCGATCAAAACGGCTTTCGCTGGTTACTTCAACCTGGGCTCTCTCTTCAAGAACTGCCTCAAGGTCTTCTGGTGCGGGCGCAGGAATCGACATTTCGACACAATAGGCCACGATTTGGAATGGTGGTGACCCAAACGGTCCGCCACAGGTTTGATCAAGGAATGGCAGTGATCGCCGCCACCAAAAGACCGTCAGCACCTCGGCTAAGTAACTCGTTGAAATATTCGGTGGTCTCTTGAGATGATTCAGTCATCCAAACCCACACCTCATAACCCTCGGCATGGGCACGGTCGAAAGTCTCTTTGCCCAATACTTCTACACCTTCGTAGATCGGTGGAGCCTGAATAATGACATCGCGAGGATCAAGCGCAGCGCCGGCGAGATACCAGATCACAAGACTGGCCTGCCCAGGGCTCGTAGCCACACCTGGAATTAACGACCGAAACTCAGCCAGAACCTCATCATTGAAGGAAACAACAATGACTGATTCGCTTCGATCCAGTTCCGTAATCAAGCGTGCCAATTCCTTCGCTGCCGCAAAGGCCCTATCCAAAAGGACCTCCCCCGATTCGGATTCGGGAATTTTGATCTCAACATCGAGGGCAAAATCTGGGAAGGCGCGAGCGACTTGTTCAAAGGTTGCAATACCAAAATCATCAGCTTTGAATCCTTCGGGAGGGGCCACTTCGCCGGTACGAACACCGCGGTAGATATAGGCATCTTCAGCAAGGGATTGATCGCTCCAAACACCACCTGAGAACCAATACGCATTGTCCATCGCTTGCAATTCGGCGGCCGTATACGAAGCAAACACGCCAGAGTTGTTCGTCAGTCGATCGACGGTGTTGTCATGTTGAACCATTAAGACTCCGTCTGAACTGAGCATGACATCCATTTCAAGAACGTCGGCTCCGTTTAATGCCGCTTGTGTGAAGGCGTACATCGTTGAATGCGGCCAGTCAAAGTCACCACCGGCATGAGCGATGACAATTGGTCGCTCTAGCGCGATCAAATCCGTAATAGTGGTTGCCTCCGGTGCAACGACTTTGTCGATGGCAAATTCTGGAATTGGAACCGTGGTCTCAGCAATCAAAGTTTCTTGAGTGCTGGTGTCCACAGAGTCGCTGCCACCCCCACACGCGGCGATGAAAAGAACCACGGGCACGAGTAAAAAACTCCGTAGGGACATAAAACGGCGACCTGAAGAAATAGGCATAACTCATTATGGCACTCATGGCACCCACCAAAAATGATGGGCCTAGTTCGGGAGTCTCTTATGTAGATCTAAAAGATCGATTGATTACCAGTAATCCTTCATCAGTTCTGTCGACCACATTGGCTGCGAAACCGCCCCTCGAGGACCAAATTCCTCCATCCACGGCTTAACGTCCACAACAGGAGTCCCATCAATCGCATCAAGACCAGCCACTCGAATAGACGATCCATCGATCTCAAGGATTCGGCATACCGTGACACCAAGACGATTAGGTCTGTCTTTTGCTCGTTGAGCAAAGATGCCCACCTCTGGCCAATCTTTGTTACCTCTGGGATGTCGACTCATTTTCGATTGATCCCATGTGGCTTTGTCAAACACGTACACAACAATGCAGTGAGAAAACGTTTCGAGACCTCTGACCGAACGCTCATCGAAAGGTGCCAAAAGTTCAATGAACGAAATCTCTTGATCCCATTGATCATCTGTGGGATCCGAGCGCGAGCAGCGAACGACGCCAATAGGACTGAGATCAAAAATGCCTGACACATACGAGACGGTAGCAAGCGCTCTTCATGCACTTTCAGTCGGTGATAGGCCTGTTACTGGCCTCCATCAGCTGGTATGCCTCTTTCCCGAACACTTCGTTTGCGGTGCCCGCTGCGACTCACACATACTCACTATTGATTCGTGTTGCAACAGGCTCAAATCGATGAACACCCACAAAAGATTTCTGTAACCGAGGGGGCATGCTGGCTTTGGTCTAGGAAACCAATGCCGAGACGATTTCCACCAGTCATTTCTGATTGACTTTTCACGTGACAGAACTCGTACTGGCAACTGGGGCAACCATGCCTAAGCCCGACATTGAATCGCACCTACTTCTCAAGATTTTCGAACGGAGAGGCGTTAGCGCAAGGCTCGTTCCATGGGACAGCGCATTCGACTGGGCAGCCATGGATCTCGTCGTGATCAGATCAGTTTGGGATTACTTTGAGCGTCTCGATGAGTTCTTGGGATGGACAGCGAATGTGGAGTCGGTCACCCGTCTTGTGAACCCGACCAATGTCATCAGGTGGAATACGCATAAGGGATACCTGCTGGATCTTGCGGCTGCCGATGTTGCGATCGTGCCGACACAAATCCTGCCCCAGGGAACCATCGAAGTCCCGATGGAGCTGCTCCCAGACGGAGAACTTGTCATCAAGCCCGCCGTGTCTGTGGGCGCCATCGGCGTACTTCGCTCGCGATCAGACGACCCACGTGCGATAGCCCACATCGTCGAACTTGCCCGAGATGGAGACGTTTTGGTCCAGCCATTCATCCCATCGGTTCTTGATTCCGGCGAGACTTCATTGATGTTCGCCGGCGGTCGCCTCAGTCACGCGGTTCGAAAAGTGCCCGCCCCCGGTGAGTACAGGGTGCAGGACCACCATGGTGGCACCATCCAGTCGCATCGAGCGACCATCGATGAGATCGCCATTGCCGAGGCAGCTCTGGCCGTCGCTCCGTCTTCAACGATATACGCGCGCGTGGATCTGGTATCCACCGACCACGGCCCAGTCGTGATGGAACTCGAACTAGTTGAGCCCGCCCTCTTCCTCGATGCTGATCCGCTGGCAGCAGAGAACTTCGTAAACGCATTCCTGTCACTGACTGAAGACGCTGATTGAGTCGTCTCCGCAACCCTTCAGATCGGTGAAGTCTCCTCCTTATTTGGGTTTTGCATCCATCTGAGTGCGACGGTGTCAATCTCTCAAGGTGTCGCTAATCAGACCCAGCGCACGGGCGGCCTCATTTGCGACTCCAACGCCGTGACCGTGGCGTAACAGAAGTAGTCCATCGATCCTGGCGATGACACCGAGTGCGCCGCGACGTCGATCTCGCTCGGTTCGAGCATCAATCCGGTCCGACAACCAGTGAATCCACCCATCCAAGATCGATCTCGAAATTCGGTCATACGGCTCAACTTTGGCTGCAGACAAGCCGACTACCTCCAGAAATAGCGCGAAGATCTGATCCGCACTCTTTTTCGTGAGTACTGGCCAAGCCATCTTCAAGAGTTCATCAGGCGATCGGCGATCGTCCCCGAAGGCCTGCTCAAGAATCGTCTGCATCCGCACCGAGAGTGCTTCCACGGCTGCCATGACGAGGTCTTCTTTGGAAGGAAGGTAGTAGACGACCATGCGATCGCTGATCCCAAGATCCTCTGCCACCCGGCGAAACGTGAGTTTGGCCATCCCATCACGCAAGGCGATAGACGCGGCCGCCTCGACCACCTCTTGTCGCGAATGACGGTAACCCACGCTCTTGACTGTAGCGATCACTACGTTTATCGTTCTTGTAGTCACCACTACAAAAAGAGGTTTCCATGAATCACCTTGATCCGAAAGACATCGCCGAGCATTTTTTGTCATTCATCGAACGCCCCAACCGGCATCAGTTTTTTAGGGGCTCGGCCGAACTCTCTATTGTCGGCGGGTTCGAGATTCGAAACCGCAAGATCGCAAAATGGCGGGGCTACTTCGACCTGACAACTATCCAGAGCAGATTCGTCGCTGCCTCAGGAGGTGCAGCATGAAGTTTTCCTCTACCTACCGTGGCCAACTCGCGATATTCATCACATTGGCAGTTGGTGGATGGATCGGCTACTTGCTCGTCTTCCAGCACTTCTTCCCTAATGACTACGACCCAAACGAATCTCGCTTCGTCTTCTGGGCTTGGTTGCTGGCTGCGACCGCGGTGTTCGTCTCCGTGGAAGTCGGCGCCTTTCGCCTTCTCGCGACTCCGCCCTCGTGGAGATCCAGCATGGCAATCGCTGGAATCGCTCCAGCACTCGTCCTTGATTCTCTTGCTACGACGTTCTTCTCCAGTTGGTTCGATTCATCAGGTCCTCATGAAGCGACGGCCTATTCAGCGACGATTCTTGGCGGTTCAGGAGTTCTCTTGCTCGTCGCACTTTGTCTCAGTCCGGAAAGCAATCGCTCCGACTAACCACATTTCAGGCCAGTGACGACTCCTCCGCCGGCCTCCACCAACTTGTGCGGCTCGATCCCGAACACGTCGTTCCACGCGCTGGCAGCAGCCCACACGACATGTCACGAACTGGGTCGTACTGCAACAGATCCAGATCGATGGACACCCTCAGATGAGTCTTGCGACCAAAGAGCAGCACGCCGTCTTTGAGTATGGCAACCTTTCGACACTCGGCAAGCTGTGAATCTAAAGGCCCTCCTCAGCCCGAAAGTGAGCAACGATTGCGTTCGCATGCCCATGTCCCATGCCATGTTCAGTCTTCAACAGCGCAACCATTTCGGAATGGCGAGCGCTCTTCATCTTCTTCAGCAACGACTTCCAGTGAGAAATTGGCTTGCCGTACGTCTTCTCAATGGAGGGAAAGTACGAAGCAGGTCCGGTCAGCTTTTTCGCAGCCATGTACCGAGAATAGCAATATGGGCTCGGTTGCGTTTCAGGGCGGTGACTACCGTGCGACTGACGCGAACGAGATCGTTTGGCCGATCGGGAACACGACGTGGCCCCCGCAGCAGCCCACACCACGTTGGACTTCAGCAGATCTGGATCGATGAACACCCGCAGATGCGTCTTGTGAACAAAGGGGGCACGAAGCTGTTGGCCTATTAAATCTGTTACTTGCCTTTGTGCCAGAGTGGAGTTCATGATCGAAGTTCGTCGACCTGAAGACAATGAACTCTGCGGCTTCGTGGAGGAATCCGAGGGAGGTTGGCATTCTCTCTCGGTCTTCGGAGGTTGGCTCGATTCCTTCGCACATCAGAGCGAGGCAACCGAGCACGTCCTTTCGGTAGGACTTGCAAGTCTCGCCGAACGTTGGTGGTTTCGAGAAAGCACCGGATCTGAGTGGCAAGTGGTGTGCATTCAAGAAGCAAGTCCCGAATCAGTCACACTGGCGCTCGATTACTACTCCATGCCAGGTGTTCCGACCATCACGATCTCTCGACACCAGGTGTCCACCTCGGTCGAACTCAAACTCAAAGCCGATTGAGATCAGATCAGTTGCGTTTCAGGTCGGGGACCACTCCCCCGCTTGCCTCGACCAACTTGTGCGGCTCGATACCGAACACATCGTTCCACGTACCCGCCGCAGCCCACACCTCGTCGTACTGCAACAGATCCGGGTCGATGAACACCCGCAGATGCGTCTTGTGACCGAAGGGCGGCACGCCACGTTTGTGTTTGGAAACTCAATGTGATTCGCTTGCAGGAACTGCAATAATCTGACCTGTGATTCGTCGACTCACTTCAGCGGATGCACCGATTTTGCGAGATCTCCGATTGCTCGCACTCACTGGTTCTCCCGATGCGTTTGGTTCGACTCTGGAGGAGACCATTCGACGTTCTCTCGCGGATTGGAAAGCGATGCTCCATCCTGAAGGAAATCCCTACTTTGTCTTTGAGAATGACAGCCCACATCGGGGTCTCATCGGCGCACTGAGGCCAAACGAATCTGGCACTGCGCACCTCGTATCTATGTGGGTTGCGCCGGCGCTACGTGGCCACGGAGCATCAGATGACCTGGTGAGACTCGTTATCGCTTGGGCCAATGATTCAGGTAGCCAGCATCTCGAGTTGAGTTGCACTGAAGGAAACAGGTACGCAGAAAATCTGTACCTCCGTCATGGATTCGTCAGAACGGGCGAAGCCGAGACTCGTGAACGTGACGGAATAACAGAGTTTGTAATGAGACTTGCACTCACGTCCGTTGCAGGTCGGTGACCACACGACCGGCGACGCGAACGATGTCAGCCGGTGCCACATCGAACCCGTCGTTCCACTTTCCTGCCGCCGCCCACACATCGTCGTACCGCAACAGATCCAGATCAATGAACACCCGCAAATGAGTTTTGCGACCAAATGGCGGGACGCCATCTTTGGTTTTGGAATCCGGTCAACTACCAGGCGTCTCGACGGTGGAATTGGCGTCGACACCAGTCCCGGCGGCAAGCGCTCATATCGGACAGTGCGAGCGATTATTGCGGATCCTGGCAGGGAGGCCATCAGGCACGGTTCGACTCGGCCTTCCAGCGCGCCTCTACATGAGTTTTGAATAGTCGCTGCTGGCGTTGTGCATTGCGACGCATGAATCGACAGGAAGGCGTCACAACAAATCGACCGAGCGGAGCGTTGGACTCGAACGTCATCTCCCAGACGTACAAGCAGCCCTCCGGGCTGGGGTCGAACGAGTGAGTCGCAGTCACCGTCATTGGCCGGCTCGGCCGCACGAGGCGCATCACCATGCGCCGCCCCGGATCCCATTCCGCGACCACAGACTCGATCGTCGTAGGGATACCCCACGCCCGCATCCGAATCAAGTTCCTCACTCCTTGTCGCATCGGCAACTCGTCAGGCCTGTACTCAATCACTGCAGGGTCGATTGTCGGCGCCGTGGAGGGATCTGCCAGGAAGTCGAAAGCATAGGCAGGAGGTACGCAAAGAATGATCGACTCAGAGAATCGCTGAGTAGCCACTTCACAAGAATACCTGGGTCTGACTCCTGCCCCCTAAGAAGAAGCGAACTGCCGACATACGCGCAACCGGTTATCAGGCACGTTTCAGGTCTGTGACCACGCCGCCGCTGGCCTCGACCAACTTGTGCGGCTCGATCCCGAACACGTCGTTCCACGTTCCTGCCGCCCACACCTCGTCGTATTGCAACAGATCCGGATCGATGAACACACGCAGATGCGTCTTGTGACCAAAGGGCGGCACGCCACGTTTGGGTTTGGAAACCCGACGACCAAGCCCCTCTCAAGTCCTGTTCTTGCTGAACCACTCCACCGCCGCGTCCACGAGGGTTCGCATGTCCGCCAAACGCGACTCTGCTTGTCCTACCCCTGCGATCCGGACTTCACATGTCTGTTCAAGGTGCTGCCCCAAGGCTTCGAAGTCGTCAGCATCGACATCATCTCCCATCCATACTGTCGTCTTGGGCCCATCGCTCGTCATGACCCGAGACTTGAACTCGACTTGCTTCTTGCCCGGCCATTGGGCCCGCGACTCGGCAAGGTGCAGCGAAGTGTTCTGGCCGTGACCCACGCCAAGAAGCAACACCTTGGCACCCAAGTCGTAGAGGCGCCCAAGGGGTGATCGATCACCGAAGCTGTCATCGAGCGAGTGGTCGGCAACAATCTGTTCGGCGTGCAGTCCATTCGCCATGTGCGAATGAAGTGGATGACTACTGCGAAGCGTCTCGCGACGCATCAGGAGATTCTCGGCAACGGCACCCATCTCGCGTAACGGCGTCGCATAGGGATCGAAGGCCGGACGACCTTCGACTATCTCGCGCCACCATGATGACGGCACTGGCGGATTCGCCCATCCTGACGGGTCTGACCAATCCCCACTATGGGCTGGCATTGAAACCGTTCCACTGGGCGTGACGGTTGCAAGGAGTGCATCTACGACTGCTGCTCCTCCGCCGGCAACCCAACCGAGGGAACTAAGCGATGTGTGCACGACCAGTACATCTCCAGCCTTCACGCCGAGATTTCTCAGGTCTTGGCTGATTGCTTCGACTGTTCCCGGCCGAGAGGTGCGCTCGATGAGTTCACGCTCACTCATGACACCACACGCTACGAGGGTTTCTCCCGAAGTCAGCTGCGCTTCAGGTCGGTGATCTCGCCGCCGCTGGCCTCGACCAACCTCTGGGGCTCGATACCGAACACATCGTTCCACGTACCCGCCGCAGCCCACACCTCGTCGTAATGCAACAGATCCGGGTCGATGAACACGCGCAGATAAGTCTTGTGACCAAACGGCGGACGCCACGTTTGTGTTTGGAAACCCTTTCTCGGTCCAAGCGACTCAGAGGCATGCATCAGGCCTGTGCAAGACTGAACAGATGAATGCAATGGGTTATGTCGGCGCCATCATCTCCATCATCGCCGGATGTCTTGGGCTCATCTGGCCGAAACAGGTGGGCCGAACGATCGGACTGCAGATTCCAGGGCGGCTTGGACAATCTGAAGTACGCGCCACCTACGGCGGGCTCTTTATCGGTGCGGGTCTTGCAGTGGTTTTGATTGCCAGCAGTGACTCCGCGCTCGTACTCGGAACTGCATGGGCTGGAGCCTTTGTTGCACGATCTATCTCGTTTGTTATTGATCAATCACGAACGAAGGAGAACATTGCTGGCCTCCTCATCGAAGGCGTGATGGCTGCACTGTTGATTCTCGCCT
>JBJOFA010000015.1:0-10614 GCA_046049015.1 Actinomycetota bacterium
TCTGCAGGATCTGCGCTGCGGCTTCAACCAAAGCATTGACACCTTTTTCCGGCTCTAATCCGGCGTGGGCGGCTCGCCCCTTGATGACAATCTCAAAGGTTCCAGTCCCTTTGCGGGCCGTCTTCAACGCTCCCCCGTCAGCACTCGGCTCGAGAACCAAAACCGCTCCACACAATTGTGCTCTCTGTTCGATCATTTGACGCGACGTTCCCGAGCCCACTTCTTCATCAGCAGTGATGAGAATTTCTATGCCGGAGTGATCGTCAAGGGAGGCCACGGCGTGAATGGCTTGAACGATGCCGGCCTTCATATCGAAGATTCCGGGCCCAGTAGCCGTAGTGCCATTAATTTGGAAAGGTCGTTCGGCCAAGGTTCCAAGCGGGAAAACAGTGTCGTGATGTCCGACAATCAGAACTCGTGGTTCGCCTCCGCCCTGCCACCACACATGAGGACCCGCCGGACTGGACACAATTGTGGACGTATGGCCGAGCCGGTGTTCCAAAATCTGATCAAGGACTGCCGCGCTCTTCTCCAGGGACTCTACGTCACGAGATGGCGATTCGGTGCTCACCAAGGACTCCAGATCTTTCAACATGGCATTAGCGTCAAAATCTGCCAGATCTGGGATTTTCGACTTGTCCACCCTCTTATTGTGCCCTATCCCACTGGCTTTGTGCCCGATTAGAGGACCCGAAGCCTGACCTTCTTGAAACACTCCACTTTCCCCTACCATCGGGAAGTCCCTTCAAGGAGTCCACATGAAATCCTCACCCTGGAAACGCCCAATTGCCCCAATGTTGATCGCCACCGTGCTGACGGTGACGGCATGCTCAGGAGGCGGCGACTCTACGGAGACCACGGTCTTTGAGTCCACAACCACCACCATGGCCAAGGCCACTTTTACCCTTCGGCCAGGCGCATACCAGATTGCAGTTTTAGATGCTCCAGCCCAAACAGAATTGCAAGTTGAAAACCAAGACGGGTTAGTTGTTGCCAATGGTGTTGTCGATGATCAGGGAAGCCTTTTGTTCCGGGAGCTCAACGTGGGAACGTACCGCGTGGTGGCTGCCGATCAGTCCATGATCAGTGACCCGGTAGAGGTGTACGACGAAAGTTTGATTCCAACTCCCGATTTCTATACGACACAGCAGTTACCTGCCGGAGGATTCGGATACATAAAGACCCGAGATGGAACGACCCTGTCGGTCAACATTTCTCTGCCCGGACCAGCCGAGAACGGTCCGTATCCAACCGTGGTGGAATACTCCGGTTACTCGCCCAGCAATCCCGACGACTTGTCTTTTGGCCAAATTTATAATGCTCTTGGGTTTGCCTACGCCGGTGTAAACATGCGCGGTACCGGATGTTCTGGTGGATCGTTCAAATACTTCGAGGTCTCCCAATTACTTGATGGCTACGACGCAGTCGAGGCAATCGCTGCTCAGCCCTGGGTACTTGGCAACAAAGTGGGAATGGTTGGAATCAGTTACCCCGGCATTAGCCAGTTATTCGTGGCCTCTACTCAGCCTCCGAGCTTGTCGGCCATTGCCCCAATGTCCGTACTCGATGACAGCTATCGAGCCACTCTGTACCCCGGCGGCATCCTCAATACCGGATTCGCCGTACCGTGGACTGCAGAGCGGATGGCCTCAAGTGCCCCACTCGGACAGGCCTGGACCAAAGATCGCATTGATACTGGGGACACCGAATGCGCCGACAATCAAAAACTACGATTGCAGAACCCTGATCTAGTGGGGTTAATTGATAGCAACCCGTTCTACTCACCAGAAGTCGCCGATGAGATCAACCCAACGCAGTTGGTCAGCAAGATCAATGTGCCGGTATTCCTGGCTGGAGCTTGGCAGGACGAACAAACTGGTGGTCACTTCCCAGCCTTCCTGGACAACTTCACCAACGCACCGAAATTGTTCATCACTTTGACTAATGGATTGCACACCGACGCCCTCGGCCCCTCGGTATTGACCCGCTACGTCGAATACCTCAATCTTTATGTAGCCAATCGAGTGCCAGATCTCGCATCAGCAACGGCCCCAGCGACGGTGTTATACAGCACGATCTTTGGGTTAGAAGTCAGCTTTAATGCCGAAAATCGATTTGCTGATTTGACGTTGGAGGAAGCCAGATCGGCATTTGAACGCGACGGCCAGGTACAGGTTTTCTTTGAAAACGGAGCGGCCGAAGGACAACCACCGGCTTCCCCAGTTGCTCGTTGGAAAGCAGAATTTCCCAGTTGGCCCATCCCTACTGCTCAGGCAGTTCGTTTCAACCTTGGAGCCGGAGGAGTTATGGCTCCTGGTTTGGTTTCGACGGGAAGTACAAGTTACCGAGCTGACCCGGCAGCCGTACCGCCAACTTTCTACGAAGGAAATAGTTCCGATATTTGGCGCGCTGACGTGACCTACAACTGGACTCGTAATCCTGAGGGCACTGCCGCCGTCTTCACCACCGAACCCCTCACTGAAAATCTCGTGCTTATCGGCCCTAGTTCGGCCGATCTTTGGATCTCCAGCGACGCCGCTGATACAGATCTCGAAGTCACGATCAGCGAAATTCGTGCCGATGGCTCAGAGGTATACGTGCAGAGTGGTTGGCTACGAGCCAGCCATCGCGCCCTGGATGATTCCGAGAGCCCTGAACTTCGACCGACCCATACTCATCTGGAGTCTGATTCGGCACCATTGGTTCCTGGTGAGATCACCCCGGTTCGCGTGGAGATTTTTCCCGTGGCTCATCCGTTCCGAAAAGGCTCGCGCCTTCGAATCACCATTGATGCACCTGGAGGGAACCGGCCTGTTTGGCAATTCCGAACCATCAGTGCTGGGGAGAACGTCACCATCGCTCACGATGCGACGTACCCGTCGTCGATTGTTCTCTCCATCGTGAGGGATCTGGAAGTGCCCTCAGGCGACTCAGCCTGTGGGGCTTTGCGAGGTCAACCTTGCAGGGTTGATTAATCAATCCTCGAGGACGCTCAACAACAAAATAAGTTGGCCACCGTCGTGCGTCTCGAGTTCAAACTCGCCCAGTTTGTCGGCGACAAAATTAAACGTCACGTCGGTGCCGGTCAGTTTCAATTCATAGCCATGTAAGTGGAATTCGTCGCTCACACTTGAACGGGCCCGGATCATCACTGGCGTTCCCAAAGCAACAGATACTTCTTGGGTTGTCCCTGCATCGGCGTCCACGAGGATGTTCACCGTTTCCGTTGACGGCTCTCCTTCGACGGGGATTTCTTTCGATGCCGTGCTGGTTGGAGGAGCCGTGGCGGCCGGATCTGTCGGGGATGCTGAGGCGGGTTCGGTGGTGACCGCCGGTGCATTACCTGACGACGGTGAATCGCTGGAGCAAGCACCAAGAGTCAAAATGAGTGCTGTAGTCAAGGCCAATGAACGAGAGACTGTAAAGATCACATCCATATCGTGCCACAACTGCCCGCATCATGACTATCGCCGAAGTTCCGTCGGCAGTTGTCATTGTTCGGTCCTTGCCCGTTGACTGCAGTTATGAGAATCGGATTCTGGGGTGCGGCCGGCACGGTTACTGGATCCCGCTTCATCATCGAAACGGAAGAATCGCGAGTTCTTTTAGATTGTGGACTGTTCCAGGGTGGCAAACCGTTGCGGCGCCGAAATTGGGAAGCGTTTCCGGTGAATCCCGCCACGATTGATGCACTGGTACTCACGCACGCCCACATCGACCACAGTGGTTACATTCCTGCTTTAGTCCGCGACGGTTTTTCGGGACCAATTTGGTGCACCCGAGCAACTGCCGATCTTTGCGAATTGCTTCTGCGTGATTCAGCAATGCTTCAAGAAGAAGAAGCCTTCTACGCCAACAAACATCGAACCAGCCGCCACGAGCCAGCCTTGCCCCTCTTCACTGCTGAGGACGCTGAACGATCGTTAGAACTCTTCCAGACCCGAATGTTCGATCATGAATTTCCCGTCACCGAAGATGTCTCGGCAATATTCAGTCGCGTCGGCCATATTCTTGGTGCCGGATCAGTGCGTATTTCCGATGGGCAACGATCAATTCTTTTTTCGGGAGATGTTGGCCGAGCCAATGACCCGATTATGCGTCCACCAGATCCGCCGCGCTCAGCAGATCTCATTGTTACGGAGTCCACCTACGGCGACCGCCTCCACAGTCGAGTTGACCCGTTCGAAGAAATAGCCGATGTAGCCCGAACCACGTTGGCTCGGGGCGGAGTTCTCCTCATTCCAACCTTTGCGGTCGGGCGAAGTCAGATGATCCTGCACATATTGGCGGAACTGCGACGAGACCAACGAATTCCTAACGTTCCTATTTATCTCAATAGCCCCATGGCAATTGATGCCACAGATCTCATGCTTCAATACAGCAGCGAACATAACTTGACCGATGAAGAGTGCCAACGCATTGGTCGCGGGGTGTATTTCACTCGCACTGTCGAGGAGTCTGTCAACTTGTCTTCGGCAACTGGACCGATGATCATCTTGTCGGCGAGTGGAATGGCCACTGGCGGACGGGTTCTCCATCACCTTCGACAAGTGCTGCCACAACCTGAGAACACCGTGCTTTTCGTCGGCCACCAGGCCGAAGGCACTCGCGGTCACGCCTTGATCAACGGCGCCACATCAATCAAGGTCTACGGACAATTTGTGAACGTGGTCGCCGAAGTTAGACATATTGATTCATTATCTGCTCACGCCGATGCTGAAGAATTGATCGCCTGGTTATCTCGGGTGCCGCAGCCACCCAAAATGGTTGCCATCGTGCACGGAGAATCAACTGCAGCAGCAGCTCTGAGCCACAGGATCACCAACGACTTACATTGGTCCAATTTCGTTGCCGAGCACGGTCAGATGATCGAGGTTCCTGGCAGCGAATCTGCATAAAAATGCTCTTCGAACTGATGAGAACTCGTCAACCCTTAAGAAGCGCCCCCAATAATCGAAACAACACAAGATCTATCTATCGCGAACCGTGAGTGGAAAATGAACATCCCGCCAAGACGACTTGAGCGCTCCCTCACCCTTGTTGATGCCACATTCATCGGAATCGGCTCAATGGTTGGAGCTGGTGTCTATGCGGTTTGGTCTCAGGCGGCCAATGCTGCTGGTTCACAGTTGTTCATCGGTTTGGCGGTCGCCGCCTTGATTGCCTGGTGTAACGCTGTTGCTTCAGGTCGGCTCGCCGCCCTTTACCCCGAGTCAGGTGGTACGTACGTCTATGCCTACGAACGACTGGGGCCAATCCGGGGATTCATTGCCGGATGGGGATTTGTAATCGGCAAAACTGCCTCGTGTGCCGCGATAGCTCTCACTGCGGGCGCTTACCTCTTCCCCACCCATGACCGAATCCTGGCGGTCAGTGCTATCGCCATCATTACTCTGGTAAACCTCGGCGGCGTGGAGCGCACCGTTCTTGTCACCAAGGTTTTGCTGGTAGTCGCTGGGACCATTTTGGCTTTTGTCATTTTCGCCGGTTGGACTAGCGGAGACTTCGAAGCCAATCGACTGGGAATTACCGAAGGCTCACTTCTTCATTCATCGCTGGCAGAAAACACTTACGGTGTGCTTCAGTCGGCTGGTTTACTTTTTTTCGCCTTCGCTGGGTACGCCCGTATTGCGACCCTCGGAGAAGAGGTCATTCATCCTGACCGAACCATTCCTCGAGCAATCACTCTTGCTCTGACAGCGGTGATTCTCCTCTACGTCATCGTCGCTGTCATCGTCGTCGCCACTCTTCCCCAAGCCGATCTCGCTCGATCAACAGATCCACTGAAGCGAGTTGTGGAATCCAGTTCGTGGGACGCCATGGGTCCATTGGTGCAATTCGGTGCCGGCATCGCCACTCTTGGCGCCCTCTTGAATCTCATACCGGGAGTGTCGCGAACTGCACTGGCTATGGCACGACGTCAAGATCTTCCATCAGGGCTGGCACAACTGGCTCTACAACCTCCAAAACCAGTTCGCGCTGAAATCACCGTTGCCTTGGCGGCAATTGTGTTGATTCTTGCACTCGATGTCCGCAATGCAATTGGAGTTTCCGGAGTAGGCGTTTTGGTTTACTACGCAATGACCAACTGGTCGGTGTTGACCTTGCCACTGTCGAAATTCCAACGCCTTCAAGGTGTAACCGGACTTATCGGCTGTGTGATTCTGGTGCTTTGCCTTCCGGGATGGGCTGTACTGAGTGGGTCAAGTGTTTTAGCTATCGGGCTAGTTATTCGACAACTTCGCCTGAGCCGCATGTCATCTCTTGGTTCGAAAATTTGAGGAACCGATCGCCTATCGCTGTAGTCTCACAAACCCCTTCACAGTCTTTTATCTCATGTCTCTCTGGTGAGACAGAGTGGCATTGGTGAATACGTCTCATGAATCGCAACACTTCAACAGATACTTCCGTACGAGCACTCGGCCTCGTCAAGACTTTTGGTGACGTAGTCGCTCTCAACGGACTCGACCTCGTCGTCGAGGGAGGCTCAGTTCTTGGTCTACTTGGCCCGAATGGTGCCGGCAAAACCACTGCGGTCTCTATTCTCACTACTTTGTTGATCCCGACATCAGGATCAGCGAGCGTCGCGGGTTTCGATGTCACCAACCAGGCAAAGCAAGTGCGCCAATGCATCGGACTGTCCGGGCAATATGCAGCGGTCGACGAGCATCTCACCGCCCGTGAGAATCTGCACATGATTGGCCGTCTCTACGGATTGACGCGCCAGGAGTCGCAGCGCCGCTCTGGTGAATTGCTCGAACAATTCCGCCTTGATGATGCCGCCGACCGACCCCTGAAGACCTACTCGGGTGGTATGCGTCGGCGTTTGGACTTAGCGGGTGCCCTTATCGGCGAACCACTGGTCCTTTTCCTTGATGAGCCAACTACCGGTCTAGATCCTCGTAGCCGCACTGAATTATGGGACACCATTCGCGAACGGGTCGCTCGTGGCACCACGGTCTTGTTGACGACTCAGTATTTGGAAGAGGCCGACCAACTGGCCGATGATATTGTCGTCATTGATCACGGACGCGCCATTGCCCGCGGAACCGCCGAGGAACTGAAGCGCCAGGTCGGCGGGGAGCATCTCGATGTCACCGTCCGACACAATCGCCATCTTGAAGAGGCCAGCAAGATTTTGAAGGAATCTGGCACGGGTGCAGTTCGGGTCGACGAAGATTCCGGAAAGCTTTCCGTTCCCGTCTCCAGTGGCATTGACGCTCTTCGTCAGGTTCTTCGAGAATTAGAAACACTTGGTGTTGAAGTCATTGATATCGCCTTACGGCGACCAACGCTTGATGACGTATTTATGAAGTTGACCGGCCAAGACGGAGCAACTGAGAATCCAGCATGAGAACTGAAAACCTATGACTATTGTTCAATCTGCTCTGCACACATTTCGCGATACCACCGTGATCGCCCATCGGAATATCATTCGTATCCGGCGAGTCCCTGACGTCATGGCCTTTGTCCTGATCCAACCTCTCATGTTCGTATTGCTCTTTGCCTACGTTTTTGGCGGATCAATCAGCATCGAAGGTGGGAACTATCGCGAGTTTCTCATTGCCGGCATCTTTGCCCAGACAGTTGTCTTTGGAGCAACGTTCACCGGTGCTGGCCTAGCTGAAGATATTCAAAAAGGTCTCATCTCTCGATTTCGTTCTCTGCCCATGTCTCGCTCGGCTGTTGTCGCTGGGCGCACGGCATCAGATGTCATCTATAACGCCTTATCTCTGATGGTGATGTCAATTGCGGGTCTCATTGTCGGCTGGCGGATTCGAGGATCACTCCTCGATACCATCGCTGCTTTTGCTCTTCTTCTTTTCTTTGCCTATGCCTTTTCCTGGGTGATGGCTTGTATCGGGTTGCTCGTGCCAACGCCAGAGGTGGTCAACAATGCTTCATTTGTTGTGCTGTTTCCATTGACCTTTATCGCCAACACTTTTGTTCCTGCTGAATCTCTACCCGGGCCCTTGGCAACTTTTGCCGAATGGAATCCCATCTCGGCGATCACTCAGGCCACCCGGGAGTTATTTGGAAATATTCCTGTTGGCACACCGGAGTCGACTTCCTGGCCAATGCAACACAGTGTGCTGTACACGTTGATCTGGACTATCGGGTTAATAGTTGTCTTTGGCCCTTTGGCGACGCGCCTCTACCAGCGAACCGGAGGGCGCTGACGTATAACCAATTACCCTGATCATTCATGACTCAGGGTGCATGGAAGACGGTCCAGGATGCAATTGAATTTGCGTGGAGACGCATCCACGAGGATGTTGATTCCCTCAACGACCGAGAAATTGCTGACGGAGAGCGGTACTTGCAGTACATCGTCTCTACGGCAGCACAGTATTCACTTCTGTCGGCGGGTACGAACGAGCCTGTTTTTCTTCCTCCCATCGAAACTTCACGCTGGCTCGGAGCCAGTGGCCCCGATATTGATTACGACGTAGCCAATGTTGAACCCAACACGCGCTATCGAATCACGGGGGATCGAGGTGGGTCGACCTACGTCGGAATTTGCGTCTACGCCAATGATGCAAAAGGAACCGCCCAAGCCATAGTCGACAACGTTGATGTTGAAACATTGGCTGATATCGATGGTTCGTTCACATATGAATTTGAACACCCAGCAGCAACGCGCGTCATCATCCGTCAGTACTTCCATCACCGACCATCCCAAAGGCGGGGCCAGTGGAAGATCGAACGTGTTATCCCGGGGGCGCAATATGAACAAAAACTCCCGAGTTCTCACGAGGTCACCGAACGCGTGGCGATGATGGCCCATTCGATTCGCTGGAATGCTCAGCTGAATCAACTCTGGGGAGCCGATCTCCGTTCAACGCCAAACCGCCTCACCTTGCAAACTGCTCAAGATATTGTCGGTGCCGTTCCTAATCCGGATGTCACCTATGCATTTGGTTGGTGGCGCCTTGAACCAGGCCAGCGACTAGAGATATCGGTGACTCCGCCATCACCAATGAATTCCTGTCGTTATTGGGGACTTCAAATCTGTGATCGGTGGTTCCAAAGTCATCCAGATCGCCAGATGAACATGAACGATCGCCAGGCTCAGCCCAACGCCAACGGAACGGTAACTCTCATCCTCAGTGAGGACAATCCCCGGCACCCAAATTGGCTCGGAACTTTCGGACACAGCACCGGCACGATGTTTTTCCGCTGGCTCCACCACACCCCAACTTCGGTCCCAACCTGCAGAGTCACATCAAACTCGAATGCCAATCAAAAATCGGAATAAGCGGTCAAAGTTCCTCTCCTGAGCAAACGATCACTGTTTTTTACATTGATTCTTGGCCCGACAATCCGATTTCCGATAAACCAAACGAATCCCTGTGAATTATTTACCACTAATTTTCCGGTTATGACCTGAAAAGGCTCCTACCATGAAGTCGCCGGGAAAACCCGGTTCTGTGAACAACACTCAGTCGTTCGAATCGACTGGAACAAGGAGAATTCCAATGCTTAAGCGTTCCCCCGTTATTGCCCTGCTTGCTGCAGGTTCACTTTTCCTCGCCGCTTGCGGTGACGACGAAGCTGATTCAAATGCAACTTCCGAAGCTCCCATGACCTCAGAAGCAGGAACAGAAACCAGCACCGAAGGCGACATCATCGAAGTCGCCACAGCAGCTGGTTCTTTCAACACCCTGGCTGCAGCACTTGAAGCCGCTGGCTTGGTCGAGACCCTTCAAGGCGAAGGTCCCTTCACCGTTTTCGCCCCCACCGATGAAGCATTTGCTGCTTTGCCCGCCGGCCTCGTTGATGCCCTTCTCCTCCCCGAGAATGTGGAAATCTTGAAGCAGATCCTCTTGTTCCACGTGATCTCGGGTAGCGAAGTTACTTCCGACATGGTTGCTGCTGGAGACGTTGCTATGGCCAGTGGTGACACTGCGACCATCGTCGTTGATGGCGAGACCATCACCATTGCTGGTTCGCCTATCACTGCTGTTGACGTGCAGGCATCAAATGGTGTTATTCACGTAATCGGCGCGGTCATGGTTCCTGCTGGAATCGACGTCGCAGCATTGCTCGGCTGATACCGCAAAAATTCATTTGGCCGCAAGGTTGGTGAAGAGGGGTGGGACCTTGGGGTCCTGCCCCTCTTTGCATTCCCGCAAGAAGTTAAAGCGCTTTTCCGAGTGACCGACAAATTTTGCTCACCTCATTGGAACGACCAGACTTGATGGTTATGAGCGACATCCGCCGGCCGGCCACTGACCACACCGTGGCTATCAACCACGATCTCCATAGCCGCCTGCCCTGGCATGACACCAGTGATAAAGAACGCGCTTCAAAAGGTCTCATCGCCCAACATCAGGGGCCGATAGCCAATGAACGGCCGGGGGCGTTGAATCCAATCAGTTGGGACACCGCCAAATGGGATTTCATTCAAGGAGATGCTCCGGCCACAGTCAACCCCTCGCTGTGGCGACAAGCGCAATTGAACGCTATTCACGGGCTCTTCGAAGTAACCGAGGGCCTCTATCAAGTGCGTGGCTATGACACGGCGGTTGTTTCTTTTGTCGCTACAGCAACTGGTTGGTTGGTGATCGACCCACTTACTACCCAGGAGACGGCGGCCGCAGCAAAACGACT
>JBJOFA010000016.1:0-10173 GCA_046049015.1 Actinomycetota bacterium
ATGAGGGCAAATTGACGCACCCTCTGATTGTTGAACAGCTATCAGGTGCCCCCGAGGCCTTCCCACATATTTATGGGGAATTAGAAATTGATGCAGTGGTTGAGGTACGCCCAGTCGTAGATTCCCAGTCGTAATTTTCTGGCCTCTGCCGCCAAACCTCTAGAGATTCGGTGTGAGGTGGGCCCAAGGGGCTGCTTGCTCCAACTGTGCGGCCACTTGAAAGAGAAGGTCTTCTCGTCCATAAGCAGCTACAAGTTGAATGCCAACGGGTAGGCCATCGCTGGTTTGATGTAGCGGCAAGCTGATGGCAGGTTGGCCACTCATATTGAATTGACCAGTGAACGTGACCCATCCGCCGGCAGTCATTAAAGGCGCCATAGGCCTACTGGAATCATTACGTATTGTGCCGACGGCAATTGGAGGGGCTGCCAACGTGGGTGTTAGAAGAAGGTCCCAGCCCTGCGCCCACCATCCCTGTACCGAACGCCGGAAAGAGAGACTTGCGGCGAGTGCTGCGGCGTAATCCACGGCACTGAGTTCGCGAGCAAACTCGGCTTGAGCCCAATTCATGAGTTCAACATCGTCAATTGTCATCTCGCGACCAAGGGTCTCGGCAAACCGACGAAGAGCCATCCCCATATTGGTGCTCCACAAACCGGCAAAAGTTTTTCCGGCAGAATTATCACCGAGAATTTCAGGCCAGCTCTCTTCCACGATGTGACCAAGTGACTCTAATAACTTGGCTGACTTATGCACGCCAAGAACACATTCCTTGTCGGTAGTGAAACCACGCGGACTGTGATCAAGTAATCCAATTCGTAAACGACCTGGGTCAATTCCAACTTCTTGGATAAAGGGCCGACGTGGTGGTGGCGCGATGACCGAATCTCCAATGCCGGGTCCATGAGTGGCATCAAGAAGAAGCGCGCTATCGCGAACCGTGCGGCTGACGCAATGCTCTACTCCAAGGTTGGACTCATCGCGAAATGGACCCATTGAAATTCGACCCTGCGATGGCTTGAGTCCTACCAATCCGCAACAGGAAGCCGGAATTCTTATCGACCCGCCGCCGTCGCTGGCATGAGCAATGGGGACTATTCCGGCCGCCACAGCCGCAGCAGCGCCGCCACTTGATCCTCCAGGGGTGCGTTCAAGATTCCAGGGATTTCGAGTTGGACCCCAAGCTTCTGGTTCGGTCACCGGCACACTGCCCAATTCGGGGCTATTAGTTCGACCCAGTGAAATGAGTCCTGCAGCCTTATACCGAGACACCAATGTGGTGTCAGCATCAGCGATGTATCCAGCTTCTTTGTAAGCCTTGTTGCCGTTACTAATTGGCTTGCCCGCTTCGTTCGAGTAAAGGTCTTTCAAGAGATAGGGGACACCTTTGAATGGTCCTTCAGGAAGAACTGCGCTACCGGCCAATTCACGTGCCTGTTCGAACCATCGATATGTCAAAGCATTGAGGGCGCCGTCGTAACGTTCAACTCGTTCAATAGCGGCATCAACCAGTTGAAGTGGATTGACTTGGCCAGAACTGACAAGTTCTGCTTGGGCTGTGGCGTCAAGCCATCTAGTTTCATCGGCGAACGAACTCATGGGGGGAGTGTAATTGGCGCTGACTAGTGTCTCGGAGTGGTGCCTCCCTCGAACTCTGATATTTCCCCGACGCTTTCGCCAGCAGTGAGTAGCACGAGAGAACTTCTGCGCGTTGCACCAGTTCGTAATCTTCTTGGCTCCAGCATCTTCAGCTCATCTGGTGTTCTTCTGCAGGCCACTGTGCTGGGCAAACAGGTGTATGACATCACCGGTCGAGAACTCGATATTGGACTTCTCGGATTGGCCGAATTTCTGCCGGCCATTCTTTTGGTCTTGGTGACTGGAGCAATTGCCGACCGCTTTAATCGCAAAGTCATCGGAGCCATTGCTATCGGGGCCGAAGTTCTATCATCGGTCGCCCTTGGTCTTTACGCTCTCACTAAACCCACCTCTGTGTGGCCATTATTTCTGATTGTGCTCTTCTTCGGTGTTGCTCGCGCCTTTGCCGCACCTGCGGTGCGGGCAATTCCTCCAATGATTGCTCCTGAAGGAGCGATGCCTCGCACCATGGCAACGTATGGAGCAACATGGACAACTGCGGCCATTATCGGTCCGGCTATGGCGGGTTTTTTGTACGCCGCCAGTCCGGCTTTGGCATATTTTGTTTCGGCTGCAATGATCGCAATTGGAGCCGGGTTTCTCTTGGCGGTTGCTTTTCCCAGCAACTCAATGGAAATTGAAGGTGGGGAACAGCTCCTCAATGATGAAGAGCAAGGGAGAGAGAAGCCGGCACGGGTGTCTCGAAATAAAGAACTCTCTTTGCATTCAGCACTTGAGGGACTTCGTTTTATTCGCCGCACTCCTATTTTGTTGGCGGCGATAAGTCTTGACTTGTTTGCGGTTCTCTTTGGTGGAGCGGTGGCACTGTTGCCGGTGATTGCCGTTGAGAGGCTAGGTGTGGGCGACGTAGCATATGGATGGCTTCGAGCTGCACCGGGTATTGGGGCAGCGCTCATGGCCCTGTTCCTTGCTTCGCGGCCGGTTAATCGTCGAGTGGGACGGACTCTTCTTGTTGTCGTTGGAGTTTTCGGCGTGGCAACGATTGTCCTTGGTCTGACCACTTCTTACATTGTTGCTTTTGTGGCGGTTGTGGTTTTGGCGGCTGCAGACATGGTGAGTGTCTTCATTCGCAGCACGCTGGTGCCGTTGGTTACCCCCGACAGTAAACGTGGGCGCGTCATGGCGGTGGAGAGTGTCTTTATTGGTGCAACCAATGAGCTTGGCGCCTTCGAAAGCGGAGTTGCGGCCCAAGCCTTAGGAACTCAGACGGCGGTTGTTGGCGGCGGTATCGCCACGATTGCCGTTGTTGCGGTGTATTCGGTGTTCTTCCCGTCATTGAGATCTATTAACACCTTTGATGAGATATCTATTGAGACCAAAGAGCCTCTGGATCCTCCATGATCTACTTTGATCAACCTTGATCCTGCGACTGCGGATCGCGGCGGAATCATCATGCTCGAATTGCCAACCAGACTCCAAGAGGCACGATGATCCACGACAGAATCAACAAAATGATGGCATACACGGCAAAGTTGTAACTCTCGTCTTTTGGAGGCTTTCCCGCAGCACCGATTGTTTCCCATAACGCCATGATGGGTTGGTCAGTGGAAAGACGGATGCGTCGCCTCGAGACTCCCGCGCTGTACAGGGCCACCCACGACAATGCGATTAATACCAGCATCAAGACGACAGCCAAAAAAATGACGCCAGCGGTTGAATCCAGTGCAGCCCGAGCCACGCTCTGAAGTGCACTGGCAATTGAAGTAATGAACGCACCGCCAAGAAGGAACGCTGGTAGCCCGAGCGTTTGCTTACTCATGCCAACTTGTACTCGTCGGGCATCAAGCCGCGCCCGTCGCAACATTGAATGCTCTGGGGAACTCCACGCCGAGTTGGCTTCTCGCTTTTCATACAGACTGCAGATATTTGACATCAGACGATTCAGATGACTGCGGATAATCCAACGACTGACAAGTTGGATCATCCACTGTCCGATAGGGCGAAGAGGCCCAATATGTTTCACCGAAGCGGGGCGCGATCCATTACGGTCGAGAACCTCGATGCCCCTCATCAACATTCGGTGGGCTTCTTCGAAGCGATCGGGAAAACGTAGTGGTCGGATCGCGGACATTTGGCGAACAATTTCCTGTTCAACAATTCCCCGACCACCTATTTGCTCCAGAAGACGCCCCTTTTCGGAGTCGGTTCGCGCTCGGAGGACTCGAAGAGCATCGATCTGGTCTAAGAGAAGTTCCGGGACGAGTGAACCAGATCCCTTTTCCTGGTCAGACTCAGATTGTGACGGTGATGACTCAGTTGTCATGGTCAGAGCGTAGTTGCGGTCTCGGCGCCTCACGATGGCTGATTTCGTCTTTCGTTGAACTGACTTTTTCCGAGTGATTGCCCTGGACCTTGTGTGCCATGAGAGAAAACTATTGTCGGATAATAGGTCTGTCGGAATTTTGGGACAAGGAGAACAATTGTGGTGAAGTTGCTCAAGGACTTTCGCGAGTTCATCAATCGAGGAAATCTGTTGGCGATTGCTATCGGGTTCGTTTTGGGAGGGTCGTTTTCTGGTTTGGTGACGGCACTTGTGGAAAATGTCATCATGCCTTTGGTGGCGATTCCTTTTGGAAAGCCAAACTTTGATACGGCCTTGGTCTTGGAGATCAATGATGCTCAGATTCGGTTTGGGGCATTTCTCACAGTGGCTGTGACGTTTCTCTCCATAGCCTTTGTGCTGTTCGTTCTGGTGAAGTTGTATAACCGGGCAACTGGTTCAACTCCGGAAGGTCCACCAAATGAGGTAGCGCTGTTGGGAGAAATTCACGCTGAATTGAAAGCCATACGGAACCAGGGTCTGAGAACGAACAATCCCGAGTAGGCGTCACTCGTCACGTCGATGACCAATCTGGAGAGTGAATCCCTGCTTGACTAGTTCTATTAGTTACCTGCAGGTTGTCATGAGCAACTCACGGAAGTTATTACATTTAAATTGTTAGACGACCAATACTCGAGGTCACCCCAAACCATGATCCAACCCGAACAACATTTCAACAAGTCCTCTGTGGTGATTTCAGAGTCTGCACCATCAAAATGGCGATCGAAAAGCTTTCTGTCGGCTGGATTTTTGTTGGCACTTACTTTGCTGGGCGTAGCCTGTGGCGATTCCTCCTCAACGACTGGTGCATCGGGTCCACTTGGGACAGTGGGCGGAGTGCGAGCACTCGTCCAGCCGGTAACAACACCGCCAGATTACGATCAGGATCTTTCAACTTCGCCGACAGTTGGCGGAAAAGCGTTGACCGTCGGCGAAGCGGCCGAAGGGCCTCGTCTTTTGATGGTGGGAGATTCAGTCTTTGCTGCACTGGCTACTCGATATGGCGATCTAGCTTGCCAAACCCTCAACCCTCAAGGTTGGGAAGTATCGGTGGAAGCTGAAGTTGGTCGATTTATTGATCAGGGATTGAAATTCGTGAATCGGAAGATCCCCCAAGGGTTTGATGCTGTGGTGTTTTTCATGGGGACGAACTATCGCAATGATCAAGCGGACTACCGGGCCATCTTGGTGCAAATTCTTGATCAGTTGAGTTCGGTCCCGGTGGTGCTTTTGACTGCCAGTGAGCACCGATTCGAGATTTCTGAAGTCAACGATGTGATCATTGAACAAGTAGGGCAACGAGACAATGTCTGGCTGATTGATTGGAGACGACTCTCGAAAAAGCCCGGCGTGTTATCCAAGGACGGTATCCATCCGTCTGAAGATGGCGAGATTTATCTGATTTCCGAAATTGCCGCGGTACTTGGCACCGCACCAGGAAATGCGAGGGGAGCCTGTCTCCCTTCGGAATTCGTAGCCGATTCCAATTTGGAAGAGGGGGCTGAATTTGGCGGGACTACTCCGTGATCGATCGACACATGCCGGTGACTTCGGCCTGGCTGGTTGCTTCCTGACCGCCGGCTCTCCACACTGATTCCGTGTTACAAGTTCGTTCTCTGTCGGTGGAAGTCGCCGGTCGTCATGTCGTGGCAAACGCCACGTTCACGGTGATGTCAAAGGACAAAGTTGGTCTCGTCGGCCGCAATGGTGCCGGCAAAACAAGCCTTTTCAAAGTTCTCGGTGGCGAGTCAGAACCCGCTGGCGGTTCGGTGAGCCGAAAAGGTGGTTTTGGATATTTACCTCAGGACCCGCGAATCGCCGGTATCTATGACGGTCGCTCCGCCATCTCTCATGTTCTCTCGGGTCGCAATATTGACGATGACCGGATGCGCATTGAGAAACTTCGAGTTGCCATGGAAGCCGATCCCAGTGAGCGCAATGTTGCTCGATACAGCCGGGCTGAAGAGGAGTTTGCCCTCAAAGGTGGCTATGCGGCTGAAAGTGAGGCTCGAAGTATTGCGGCTGGTCTTGGAATGGCCGGTGCACGCCTTGATCTTCCGGTGGGGGTTCTTTCGGGTGGAGAGCGGCGTCGCGTCGAACTATCACGCATTCTTTTTGCCGGGAGTGATCTTCTTCTTCTTGATGAGCCCACCAACCACTTGGATATTGACGCCAAGAATTGGCTACTGAACTTTTTGCGTCAGTATCGAGGAGCGTTGTTGGTCATCAGCCACGACCTCGATCTTCTCGATGAAGCCATCACACGCGTTTTGCATCTTGATCGTGAAGATGAAGACGGTGTTGGTGAAGTAATTGAATACCGTGGTACATATAGCCAGTACCGTCGAGCCCGCGCTGAAGATGAAGTACGTCGTGTGAAAAAGGCTGCATTGCAGGCTAAAGAAATCGATCGACTGCAAACAGTTGTCGATCGTTTTGGCGCTAAGGCCAGCAAGGCCACCATGGCCCATAGCATCGAAAAAAGAATAGATCGACTGCAGGCTTCCAAAGTTTCTGCGCCCACGGCTTCGCGCAAGATCAAGGTTCGGTTTCCGGATCCACCTCCGTGCGGGGCAACGGTGATTACCGCTGAACACCTCTGCAAGGGTTACGGAGGACCAGCGATCTTTGAAGATGTGTCCTTTGACTTGGGTCGATCGGAGCGTTTGTTAGTTCTTGGTCTGAATGGTGCAGGAAAGACCAGTCTTTTGCGAATCCTTGCCGGCGAGTCCGCTGCTGACTTAGGGCAATTTTCATTCGGTCACCAAGTCCATGTCGGTTACTACGCTCAAGAACACGACAATTTGGATGTCGGGGCTTCGTTGCTCGACAACATGCGACGTCAAGTTCCTACAGGGGTCCAACTGACCGAGACTCAACTGCGAGGCTTGTTGGGAATGTTTGGGCTATCAGGTGACAAGGTCAATCAAAAATCAGGGACGCTCTCTGGCGGCGAAAAGACCAAGTTGGCCCTAGCAATGTTGATGGTGGGACGGAACAATCTTCTGCTCCTGGACGAGCCGACAAACAACCTTGATCCTGGAAGTCGAGAAGCTGTGGCTACTGCCTTGGCAGGGTGGAGCGGCTCAATCATTTTTGTCAGCCACGACATTGAGTTCGTCGAACACCTCAAGCCGACGAAGGTCTTGCTTATGCCCGATGGCCAGGTCGATTATTTCAGTCGGGACTGGTTGGAGCTCGTCACCCTGGCTTAACGACTTTGGTTCTGCGACTCGGTGCAAGCCCCTTGCTCGGCACGGGTTACGGTGCAGGTATGCGCATTGGAATTTTTGGGGGAGCAGCAAACGACGGAACCTTGGACGCCATGGTGGCTGAGGCTCGACGGGCCGAAGAGGATGGGTTTGCCAGTTATTGGGCGCCGCAAATCTTTGGCCACGACGCCTTGACTGCATTGGCGGTTATTGGCCGTGAAGTGCCCCGTATTGAATTGGGGACCAGTGTTGTGCCGACCTATCCCCGACACCCAATGATGATGGCTCAACAGGCTCTAACGGTCAACGCAGCGGCGAGTGGCCGTTTGTGTTTAGGCATTGGTCTGAGCCACCAAATTGTTGTTGAGTCCATGTGGGGAATGAGTTTCGCTAAGCCTGTGCGGCACATGCGCGAGTATCTCGAGGTCATGATGCCGTTGCTCGAAGGTCAGCCGGTGGCCCATGCCGGAGAGGAATTCAAGGTCAACGGCGCAGTATCTGTTCCCGGCGGGAGCCGACCTGGTGTTGTCATCGCCGCCTTGGGTGAGCAAATGTTGAAGGTGACCGCGGCGTTGGCCGATGGGACATTGACATGGTGTACCGGTCCTCAAACGCTTCAGAATCACACGATTCCCACTTTGCATGCCGCTGCGGAGAAGAGTGGACGCGATGCCACACGAGTTATTGCGGCATTGCCGGTTTGTGTCACCGATAATCTCTCGGCTGCCCAAGAGAGGGCGGCCAAGGTATTTGTGGTTTACGGACAACTGCCGAGTTATCGGGCCATGTTGGACAAAGAAGGTGTTGGCGGCCCAGCAGATATCGCCATCGTGGGAAGTCGCAATGAAGTCATTGATCGCATTGGGCGACTCGGAGATATTGGTGTAACCGATTTTGCCGCCGTTGAATTCGGCGGCAACCCAGATGAAGTCGCGGAAACAAGAGAAGCAGTCAAGTCATTGGTGAATTAAGGATGTTCCATCTGTGACTAGTGATTCTTCCAGTAGTGGAGTGACGTGCACAAAGGTTGACGGCATTGCTCGCGTGGTCTTCAACAGTCCGCCCATTAACTTGATGACATTGGAAATGTTTGTAGCGACAGCTCGCCTCATTTCTGAACTTGCTGAAGACGACGAAGTAAGGGTTGTGATTCTCTCTTCAGCGCTCCCTGATTTTTTTATTGCCCATTTTGATGTTGAGGCAATACTCACTTTTCCAACGGACCAGGAGCCTGCGACCGAACTCAATCTCTTTCATGTCATGTGTGAAAAGTTGCGCACAATGTCCAAAGCAACAATCGCAGTTGTGGAGGGCCGTATTGGGGGAGGCGGCAGCGAATTGGCCTTAAGTTGCGATATGCGCTTTGCATCTCATGGTGATTCCAAGCGGACTGGAGCAATTTTCAATCAGCCTGAGGTGGCCTTAGGAATCATCCCGGGTGGCAGTGGAACTCAACGACTGTCTCGTCTGATGGGTCGGTCTCGGGCATTGGAAGTCATTCTTGGTTGCGATGATGTCGATGCCGAGACCGCGGAGCGTTGGGGTTGGGTCAATCGGGCTTTGCCCTCTTCTGAAATTGGACCTTTCGTTGATCGGCTGGCGCGGCGTATTGCCTCTTTTCCACCCCATGCCGTAGCTGCCGCCAAAGCAGCGGTCATACGTGCAGAGAAAGATGTGCCCGATGATCTTCTCGCTGAGGGAAACGCCTTTAGCGCAACGCTTGGTCACGCTGAGAGCCGCCGGGCAATGGAAACGTTTTTGGCTCGTGGGGGACAAACACATGCCGGTGAAAGTCGTCTAGCTGAACTATTCGACATATGAAGTCGTTGTTTCTATACCGAGAACGCGTATCTACTTCAGGCTGACGGGGACTCCCGAAAATGGTTTGTTAACCAAGTCGAAGAAATCATTTCCTTTGTCATCAACGACAATGAATGCTGGGAAGTCTTGGACTTCAATTTTCCAAACAGCTTCCATACCTAGTTCTGGGTACTCGAGAATCTCTACTTTGGTGATGCAATCCTGAGCCAGACGGGCTGCCGGACCGCCAATTGAACCGAGGTAAAAACCGCCGTACCGCTGACACGCTTCAGTGACGACCCGGGAGCGATTTCCTTTGGCCAACATCACGAAACTGCCACCTTGGGCTTGAAAATCCTCGACGTAACTATCCATACGACCAGCCGTTGTTGGTCCGAATGACCCACTTGCCATTCCGTCAGGTGTCTTGGCCGGGCCGGCATAGTAGACAGCCATATCTTTGATGTAGTCGGGCAGACCTTGACCAGAGTCCAGACGCTCTTTCAACTTGGCGTGAGCGATATCGCGAGCCACCACCATAGAACCGCTCAGACTCAATCGAGTTTTCACTGGATACTTGGTCAACTCGGCTCGGATCTCAGACATCGGACGACTGAGGTCGATAGCAATTACTGGTGAGTCCTGTAGATCGTCATGAGTTACATCTGGGAGGAAGCGAGCGGGATCAGTTTCGAGTTGTTCGAGAAACAGGCCTTCTTTGGTGATCTTGCCCAGCATTTGTCGATCTGCGGAACATGAAACTGCCATCGCCACCGGACACGAGGCTCCATGGCGCGGCAGTCGGATAACTCGAACGTCGTGGCAGAAATACTTGCCGCCAAATTGGGCGCCGATACCAGTCTCCTGCGATAGACGCAGGATCCGATCCTCCATATCCAGATCGCGGAATCCATTTCCGAGAGGGCTACCTTCTGTCGGTAGTGAATCCAAGTAGCGAGCACTGGCTAATTTCGCCGTCTCGACAGCCTGTTCGGCCGATGTTCCGCCGATCACAACTGCCAGGTGGTAGGGAGGACAAGCGGCGGTTCCGAGAGTCTTCATCTTTTCGAAGAGCCAGGGGAAAAGGGTTTTGTCGTTCAAAAGAGCTTTCGTCTCCTGAAAGAGGTAACTCTTGTTGGCACTTCCCCCACCCTTGGCCAGAAAAAGAAACTTGTATTGATC
>JBJOFA010000017.1:0-10168 GCA_046049015.1 Actinomycetota bacterium
GGCGGCGGGACAACGGGAGCCCGATTTTGACGGCGTCACAATCCAGTTTTTCGATTCAGTTGGCGATTTCATGCAGCACATGACCGAGCCGGACTTTCCGCAAGTCATGGAAGACACCGAAAAGTTTCTTGACTCCGCCAATTTGCATTGGGTCCTGACCGAAGAGCCAAATGTTGTCATTGGTTCCGAGTAGCACTTGACGGGAGTTCCTGCACTCATTGGGCGATTTGTGGCTTTGGAGCCGCTCTCCTTCGTTCACGTTGATGAGTTGGTTCGCGCCGCCTCAGAGGATCGTCAGTCGTATTTGTATACCCAGGTTCCTGATGGAACTGAGGAGATGACGCGCTACGTGGCAATGCTCCTCGGACAAAGAGATGCTGGTCTCGTGAAGCCTTACGCTCAACGAGAAATCACCAGCAATGGAAGTATGGGCCGTCTTGTGGGTTGTACTCGGTTCATGGAGATGCGGTTTGCCTTTGGTCGTGGTTTTCCCGGTGATCCTTTTCCCGATGAAGTGGAAATTGGTGGAACTTGGCTAGCCCATTCGGCCCAGCGAACCAGGATCAATACCGAAGCCAAGTTGTTGATGATGACGCAGGCCTTCGAGGTCTGGGGAGTTGGTCGGGTGGCGATCTGCACTGATGTTCGCAATATGAACAGCCGACGGGCCATTGAACGTCTTGGGGCTATTTATGAGGGCACATTGCGATCTCATCGCCTCAGCCATGTACGCAGTGAAGGCGGCACCTTGCGTGATACTGCGGTTTATTCCATCGTGGCTCGAGAGTGGCCCGCGATCCAGGAAAATTTGGTGAACTTGTTGGGCTGATCGGGCTACATCTACAGTCGTTTCCACTTGGTTTTTGGGATGTACCGCAATTGGCCTATCCCAGACACTGTCGAACTGGGGGAAATCGTGAAGAAGTATCCGATTGAATTGGGAACGCTTTTGTTCACCATGGTGGAGCCAAATCGCGGTCACGAAGTGGAATACAACCGTTGGTATGAACGGGACCACTTTTACGGGGGATGTTTAGTCGGGGCCTACACCTTTGCCGGCGATCGTTTCGTGGCGACCCGAGATCTGAAGGGCCTTCGATATCCGGTCGAATCTCCCATGACTCCCGACCCCAGCGTGGGTTCGTATCTGGCTATTTATTGGGTGTTGAAGGGGTATCACGATGAATGGAATCGCTGGAGCGTAGACACCGTCAAAACCCTGCACGCCACCGGACGAATGTTCCCCGAGCGAACGCACATCCACACTCAGCTCTACGACAATCAGTGGTCAATGACTCGCACAGAGAACACCACCAATATCGAGCTGGCTCTTGACCGCAATTATCCGGGCATTGTGGTCAACGTCGGTGAGTTGAACGACGGCGTGACGCACGAGCAGATGAGTACTTGGATGCAAGAGACTTGGGCCCCGAAGGCATTTGCCGCCTCGTGGGGGCCGGATGTATTCAACTACGCAACGTTGCTCCCACTACTAGACGACGCACCCCCCGATGTGCCACGGGTACCTCGTGCTGATCAACGTTTTCTTCAGATCCATTTCGTGGATCACGATCCGGATTCGAAATGGAAAAAGGGTTATGGGCGCTTTGGGGCGGATTTAGAATCAAGTGGATTAGCAAAGCATTTGTGGACCAGCCCGTTCAAGAACACCGTCTTCGGTACTGACACCTACACAGATCAGTTGTGGTGATGAAATGACTTCGAACGAACCTCGTATTTCCAATAAGCGGATCCTTGTCACCGGCGTTACCGGTTGGGTGGCGGGTCCCTTGGCTATATCACTGGCGGCGCAAGGTAATACCGTCTTTGGAGCGGCCCGTTTCCCCGATCCGGCGGGACGTGAAACCTGGGAACAGGCTGGGGTAAACACCATCAGCATTGACTTGGAAAAGGGCCGCTTTGATGAGGTCCCTCACGATCTTGATTTGGTGCTGCATTTTGCCGTAGCCAAGAGCAGTTCTTTCGAGCAGGCTTTTGCTGCGAACGCTTATGGGAGCGCGGACCTTTTAGAAATAGCGGCCCAGCGAAGTGATGCGCTGAAGTTTTTCCACTGTTCATCAACTGCGGTGTACGAGCCGAAAGATCATGAACCGCGCCGGGAGACCGATCTGCTGGGTGATAGTCACCGACCGATGCCCGGTATGCCTACTTACAGCATTTCAAAAATTGCTGGTGAAGTATTGGTGACTCATACGGCGAAAAGGTTGGGAGTACCGGCGGTTATTGCCCGACTGAATGTTCCCTACGGCGACAACTATGGCTGGATGGCGTTCCACTTGATGATGATGGAACGAGATATCCCGGTTCCGGTTCATGTCAATCAGCCGACGTCGTACACCCCAATTCATGCTGATGACATTGCTCGCAGCATCCCGTATCTTCTCGAATTCGCCAGCGATCCAGCCGACATCGTGAATTGGGGAGGAGATCAGGTGGTCTCTATTGAACAATGGTGCGAAGAAATGGGTCGCCTCACGGGGCTCAGCGCCACCTTCAACCCGACCACGGCCACAATTGCGTCGATCGTTCCTGACTTAAGCAAGTTGCACGAAGCTGGATTCAAGACGCAGGTGGATTGGCGTGATGGAATTCGCCGCCAGATAGCCCATATGCGACCGGATCTTTTGAAGGCTTGAAAAGCCCGTCCTAGAGAGCGTCAGCAAACTGCTGATACAACATGTCCTTATGCATGATCAGATCTTCCGGATCAGTGGGCATTTCACGATTGCCGTAGGCAACTTCTCGTAGTGAGGTTCGAATTGCAACGGCCGCGAAACGCAAACTTGCATATTTGATGTACCAGTCAAGCTCTTTAATTTCGCGACCGCCAGCTTCGACATAAGCCGCCACAATGTCATCGGGTTGACAGAATTCGGGGAAACCGGGCAGTTGAAAAATGTCAGCCAAGGATTGGAAGAACTGATGCATAAAAATCAGCCAACCAACGTCAACTCCTGCCGGTCCAATATTGACCATCTCCCAGTCAAGAACCGCTGTCGGCTGCAACCCATCAAAGAGGACGTTCCCCGGGCGGGCATCGCCCCAATTGATAACCGTTGGTCCCGGATCGTGCGGCGGGTGAGCCGCTAGCCAGTCGAGGGCCTTTTCAATAACTGGTAAGCGAAGGTCACCGCGAGCCCAGTTGTAGTACGACCACTGTTCACTCACAAGACGTTCAACCGCTGAGCCCTCCCTGTCGGGCAAGAACGCCAAATCGAAGCCCTCGCTGGCGGCCAAGTCCAGATCAATGCTGTGGATCTCGGCTTGCAAGCGAGCAACGGTTTCGCCCAGTGTTCGTTGCTCCTTGATAGAGAGTCCGTCCATATACGAGCCGCCAAATACATACGGAGGCATATCAGGAAGTGCACGTCCATTGACGCGGTCCATCACTAAAAATGGCGATCCAAGAACGGAGGTATCTGTTTCAACGAAACGAACGTTAGGAACCGGAACGTTGCTTCGGGCGCCGACTAGAACCATGGCTCGAGCCTGGGCGTCCAAGTCGTAAACCGGAAATACAGGCCAGTCGTTCATATCGGGGGCCAAACGCACCACCACTGGTTCAACTTTGTCTTGGTAGTGCAAAGTCATGAGCAACGTTTCGCTGCTCATCCCGGTTCCTTCGGGAACCATTACATCGGAAATTTTGACGGGGCTGCCGATTCGAGTTGTGAACCAAATTTCGAGGGTTCGGGCCAACTCTTCGGGATTGCGTTTCGAGGGTAGGGGCATCTCAGACCGGCTTCACGTAGGCCAATTGCTCGAAACGCTGATGAATTCTCCAACCACTTCCGGTTCGTTTCACGGTGTCGTTGTACCAGCCACTGGCCTGCAGATAAGTCGGGGCGCCTCCATCAGCACCAGGAATCCGCATCATCATTGTGTAAACAGACCGCACCGTGGCTGAATCAGCATCGACAAAATCAATGGCGACGTTCCCGCCAGATGACAACGACACATCGAAACCGCCCATCATGGCTAAAAATGACTCGGCGGCTTGGGCCGGCGTGCCAACGGGTCCACCAGCGGTGGAGTAGTCCACCTGGGCATCAGCCGTGAAAAGATTTTTCCAGGCCTCCCAATTGCGATCCGTCAGAGCCCAGGAGTAGCGGGCCATGAGGTCAGCAATGAGTGCACGGTCAAGAGCTTCGTTCGACATGTATCCCCCAGTGATGTTTCTTCCAGCATAAACCGAAGTGATGGTTCCGTTACTGGTGGCAAACTAGATCCATGTCCAATTCACCACTCGCCCTCGGATCTCGCCTGGTGCTTGGGACCTGTCACCACGACTGTCCCGATTCTTGTGGGTGGCAAGTAGAAGTTGTAGATGGTGCGGCCGTCAAAATGACGGGAAATGCCGATCATCCGTACTCCCAAGGGGAACTCTGTCCCAAGGTCAATCGTTTTCTAGATCGGGTCTACAGTCCCCAACGACTTCTTTATCCGCTTATCCGCAGTGGACGGAAAGGAGAGGCAAACTTCCGTCAGGCCACTTGGGATGAGGCTCTGGAATTGGTGGCTCGCCGTGTTCAGGATGTGGTGAGCACCTTTGGGGGCGAGGCGGTTCTGCCGTGGGGCTCAGCTGGAACCCAGGGACTCATCCAAATGAACTCACTTGATCGACGCTTTTTTGCCAAAGTCGGATCCTCACGCCAAATTGATTCTCTCTGCGGAGCGACCGCCAAGGCCGGTACGGCATTGACGATGGGGACTCCACTCGGGGCTGATCCCATGGATGTGGTGCATTCGAAGTTGATTCTTCTTTGGGGGACCAATACTCGTTTGACGAATCGCCATCTTTGGCCCTTCATCGAAAAAGCTAGAGACAATGGGGCTCGAGTGGTGGTCATTGATCCACTGCGGACAATCACGGCTCAAGTTGCTGATCAGTTCATTCAGCCCTTGCCGGGGACTGATGTGGCCCTGATGCTGGCCATGATGCATGTCCTCATTCGAAATGGATTGACGGATTCCGAATACATTGATCTTTATACCGAGGGCTTTGAGAAGTTGTCAGCACACGTCCAGACGTGGACGCCAGAGCGAGCAGCGGAAATCTGCGGTATTGAGGCCGAGGAAATCGAGAACCTCGCTATCGAATATGGGACTATCAAACCGGCCTTCATCCGAACACTCATCGGAGCAGAGCATCGTCAATACGGAGCGATGTTTTTTCGAACCCTGACTTGCCTGCCTCTCTTGACTGGATCATGGCGGCACCTTGGTGGGGGATATGCGAGAAGTGTTGGTTCGTACAACAACGCCAACATTGATGACTCGGTCTTCGACGTGGCAACGCTAGAGGGATCAAGCGAACGTCGCGGTCTCAGCATGAATCGCCTCGGTCAGGTTCTCACTGACACCCAACTAAACCCCAAGGTTGCAGCCCTTTTTGTTTACAACGGCAATCCGTTGGTCACGGCTCCCGATGCCGATCTCATCCGTCAGGGCTTGGAGCGGGAAGATCTTTTCACTGTTGTCTCTGAGCAGTTCATGACTGATAGCGCACGGTACGCCGATGTCATTTTTCCGGCGACAACACAAATTGAACATCTCGATGTTGTGCCTTCATGGGGTCACCTCTATCTCGGGTGGAATCACCCGGCAATCGAGCCACTCGGCGAATGTGTTTCCAATACTGAATTGTGGCGGCGATTGTCACGAGCGATGGGCTTTACTGAACCGGAACTCTTCGAAGATGACGAGTCTTTGATTCGTAGTGCTATTCACGGTCTTGACCTTGACGTCCTTCGGGACCAGGGCTTTGTTCGGCTTTCAGTTCCCGAGGATCTTCGACCATTCGCCGAGGGAAACTTTGCCACCTCATCGGGAAAGGCGCGTTTTGATGATCCTGGGCTGACCGCATTGGGCCTTCCCACTCTGCCGACCTATGAGCCGTCCCGCGAGGGACCCCATGGAGAGGCAGCGCTGCGCCGTCGTTTCCCGCTCAGCCTGATGTCACCAAAAACCCATCTACGTTTTTTGAATTCGTCGTATTCCGATTTGGATCACCATGTGAAGTCTGAGGGTGAGATCTATTGCGAACTTGATGCAGTTGATGCCGAGTCGCGCAGTATCGCTGATGGCGATCAGGTTCGTGTCTGGAATGACCGGTCGTCACTCTTAGTTGTTGCTCGGGTGCGCTCCCACGAAGAGCAACGGGTGCGCGCTGGAGTTGTTGTCGTGCCCTTTGGCTGGGTGGGAGCACGTACCAAAGACGGTCTAACCGTGAACGCTTTGACCAATGATCAGGCGGCCGACCATGGTGGCGGCGTCGCTTTTTACGACACGCTGGTCGAAGTTGAACGAGCCTGATTACTACTGATCTCAGCTAGGAAGTTTTCCGATACTGGCATCTCCATAATCGCCAACAAGTTGCACGACGGTACTCGGATCGCAAGCCCACCCGGCATCGGTGATATCCGCAGTGGGCACCAGGGCGCGCTCGGCCTCAGTTGGATCCAAAGGCGGGAACAACCGGGAAAAAGCCCCATCAACCACTTGGATCATCTGGTAGCAGGGACTTGGCAAATTGGCGCCCGGATCAGTTGGGGCGTGCAGTCCACCTCCAGTCCAATTCGTAACCTGGGCTGCTTCGGCCATCACACAACTCCGGGTCAGGACACCGCTATTGGCAACAATGCAATCGCGGGCTGCTTGGGCAAAAAGTAGAAAGGCCGATGTGGACTGCATTCCCAGTCCAGCCACCTTGCCGGATGGGTTGTGAGTGGCCATCATGTCCAGATAATCACGAACCGCTGGAACACGATCAGCTTCCTCGAACAACGAAAATGCGGTGCGTACGATAACCCCATTCGCACTTGTGCCGGCACGGCTCAACAAAATGTCGGCGTAGAAACCGGCATCGTTCATGATGAGATTCGGCCGGTATCCAACTTCGTCCATGGCTTTCATGAGTTGGGCTAAAACTTCGGGTACCCCGACAAAACTCATGGCCTTGACACCGCTGCTCTTCAGGCGGAGAACGATAGGGGACCACGAGGTTTCCCCGGTGGGATTGAACGGAATGCGATCCACAACTGTGACTCCGCCAATCAATTGAGCAGCCTCGATGTATTGCTGCTCAACGATCTGAGAGGTTAAAAGGTCGGCGTATACGGTGGCGTAAGCCTTCATGTCCTCCGGTGCAGTGTTCACGGCCCAACGAAACCAACCGGCATCTTTGGCGTTTGATGGGTTGGGTACAGGTGAGATCATGTTGTCGGACTGGGACTTGGCAGTAGTGACGACGAAACCGGCAATGTCGATCATGCCGCACTCGTGGAAGCGAGGGAACTCCTGATCGTCGAAGGCAAAGCCTCCGCCCACCATGGCAAAGGCATTCGAGCAGATGTTTTCCATCTGAGCTGGAACCTCGAAAAGTTTGGCATCGGCGTCTAGAACTTCTAAGGGAAGGCCAGCGATACCGCCTTGTTCGTTGCACCACTTGGCAAAAGCCACACCGGCGTCGTACAACTCTGCGTTGAGACCAGCAGCCATAGAGGCGCCTTTATCAGTTGGTGTGGCCACACGAATGACGTTGGCACTTCCTTTGGCTTCACTTGGATCTACTGAGGATTCAACTCCTTCGGGGGCGGGGCCGCACGGGGAGTTCAGGTCACCAAAGGTGATCCCCGAAGCGGGTTCGGTCGTGACCGATGAACTTGGAGTAGTCACCGCTGAGTCCGGCACCTCGCTGGTGGATGGTTCATTTGCAGAGTCACGATTGGCACAAGCCGAAACGGCGAGTCCCAACACGATGGTGATGGCCGCTAAATGACGAATTGATTGAGGGCGATGTAGGTGAAGCACCTGACAATTCTGGCGTAGAGCAGATGGATAATTGCGGACTTGATTCACTCGCCAGGTTCCAGATGGAAGGTTTTGGCGAAAAATTCCCTCCCTACTATCGTTTGCCGTAATCGATAGAGGGGGGCAAATCGTGGGGTCACACTTCAATACCAGCGAGATAAACATCCTCGACCGGGACTTGTACCAAACCGGACCGTTTGAAACTCTGGCCTGGATCCGCAACAACCAACCCGTTTTCCGGGATGGACGCGGTTTGTGGATGCTGTCCAAATTGGAGGATGTGCGCTGGGCCGAACGACAGCAAGCCCTTTTTAGCAATGCCGTTAATGGCTCCCGCCCAAACGGAACAGCCCAACCCTCGATGATCGATGCCGATGATCCGGATCATGCCCGCCAACGTCGCATTGTGGCTCGGGGTTTCACTCCTCGCCAGATGGCTGCCTACGAGGGTCACGTGGCCACAGTGGTTCGCCAACTGGTGGACGCGGTGGTGACCAAAGGCAGTTGTGACATTGTTACCGATATAGCCAAACCACTGCCCATGACTTTGATCGGCGAGATGCTGGGTGCTCCGGAGAGCGATTACGAGCGACTGCAATCTTGGAGCGATCGCATGATCGCCGGTTCGGACGGACCTGAAAACGTAACAGAAGATGTTATGACCGCGGCCCTTGATTATTACGCCTACATATCTGAAGTCATCGAGCAGCGCAAATCAAACCCCGGCGATGACTTAGTCAGCAAATTCGTGACTGCCCTTGAAGATGGTGACGATGTCATGGACGACGCCCATGTCATTGGAAACGCTTTGCTGTTACTGGTGGGCGGAAATGAAACCACTCGCAACGTCATCGCTGGCGGGATTGAGGCGCTCATTCGCCGTCCCGAGCAGTTGCGCTATGCCCAGGCCTCACCAGAAAACCTGGAACGAACCGTGGAAGAAGCATTGCGCTGGGTGACTCCAATTATCGCTATGAATCGCACCACAACCCAAGATGTGACTCTGCGAGATGTAGTCATTCCTGAGGGATCACAGGTGTTGATGCATTATCTTTCGGCCAACCGCGATGAGGAAGTTTTCGAACGGCCTGACGAATTCGATGCCTCGCGGCATCCAAATCCCCACATCTCATTTGGCTGGGGTCCGCATCTGTGCCTAGGTGCCAACTTGGCTCGACTGGAACTGCGTTCGGCCTACCGGGAGATATTCACCAGACTTACTGACCTTCGATTTTTGGAAGATGATTACGAGCCGACCTACAGCCATTCATCCTTTGTGCGCGGCATTCAATCGCTGCCGGTTACCTTTACGGTGAGTCGATAAAAATCGCGAAAACCGGCAAGTTCATACGTGCCGTCTCATTCGCCATGGTTCAACTGCGTTCATCTCGCAATGCTGAACGGCGAACCTTGCCAGCATCATCGCGTACCGCATGGTCGACAAACTCAAAAGTGCGAGGAACCTTGTAGCGCACCAGACGTTCACTCAAGAATGTTCGTAGTTCGTCCTCGCTGACCGGATGCGAAAGTTGAACGAGAGCGTGAATCCGATTGCCGAGATCTTCATCAGGGAGTCCAATGACCGCCGAGGAGACCACCGCCGGATGTTCAGAGAGCGCAACTTCTACCTCGGCTGGATAGATATTGGCGCCTCCAGAGAGAATCATGTCGCCTCGGCGATCGGTGAGGTACACGTACCCCTCGGCGTCGATCATGCCAATATCACCGAGGCTTTCCCAACCGTCAGGTGAGCGTCGAGCCTCTGCTCCGACATAGGTGTAGGTGACCCGATCATTGCGCATGAAGATCTCACCGATGGTTCCTGCAGGTAGTTCTTCGTAGGTTTCTGAATCAAGAACGCGCATCTCGCCGGTGACGCATCGTCCAACTGATCCGCGGTGGGCCAGCCACTCGTCTCCGCGAATGATGGTGACCGCTTGGGCTTCGGTGCCGGCGTACAACTCAAAAATCTTCTCGCCCCCAAACCAGTGGCACCATTCCTCTTTCAACCAGGGCGGACAGGGGGCCGCCATATGCCAGATCACCTTGAGCGAGGAAAGGTCGTAGCGGTTCTTGACTTCTTCGGGTAGTCGCGAGATGCGCGACATCATGGTGGGCACAAACAAAATCCAATCAACTCGGTGACGATCAATTGCGGCCAGGGTGCCCTCGGCGTCAAAGCTGGGCAGTAGCACTAAATGGTTGCCTTGGAAGAGAGCGGAACTGGCGAATGAAAACGGTGCGTTGTGATACAGCGGCCCGGGGATGCAAACCACGCCGTTCACCTGCTGACCCATACCCGGCGAGCCAACATTGACTGTTCCTGGATCACTGG
>JBJOFA010000018.1:0-10146 GCA_046049015.1 Actinomycetota bacterium
CGAAGTCCGTCGATATCAAGGAATTCCGACTCCTAGGGAAAGTCGGAGATGGCTGAGAAGTTCTCAGACGGAGTCCTCACGAACGGAATTCCAGTGGAAGTGTGGTGCACTTGTGTGAACCTAGTGACTGGACTTCAGTAGGACCTCACGGGATTGGATCAAAAAAGTGTGAAGACACGGTTAGCAACCGAGGCAGACCGCTGTGACGACGTAAACGGTATCGGTATTGGAGTATTCGTCAATCGTGGTTTCGAAGTCGGGACTAAAGGCTATCGGGGAGGGTTCATCAGCGTCCCCTCTGAGGAGTGCGAAAACTTGGGTAGCAGTGACTGAGGTGTTGAAGAGGACAGCGAAGGTCAATTGTCCGGCAGAATAGCCGAGTGTGAGTCTGCTTGTAACGTTCAGAGAGAGCGTACTGCTCGTGCCCGGGTTCGTTCCGGATGCAAAAGTCACGCAGTTCGTCGGTGTGTTGGTTTCACATATAGAAACATTGGCTGCGGTGTCGTTCAGCGCTGACCCCAATGCAACGTAAGGGGCGTCGCTGCCGAAGGGACGCTCACCGAGATACACGACGGTCAGGCCCTCGCTTTCCCCACCAAGACAGCCGTGGCTGATGGTCAGAGTTGCTCGGTTTCTGCCGTCGTTAGAGGTGGCGGAGACGACAGCGTTATCGAGATCGACGGTTCCCGACATCAGGAATTTAAAGGTGCTGTGTCCCTTCTTATCGACATTGGCTTTCTCCATGTTTTCGGTCGCGGCGTTGATGGTGATCGAGGCCGAAGTCGCCTTTGACCCCGACAGGATCCATAGCAAGTACGGAGTGTCCTCGGCGTCGCAGGTTTCGGTAGTCAGTGTTCGGGCGCCCTCGGTGAGATTGGTGCCGTTGCCGGTCCACGGGGTGGTTTGGGTCGACGTCGATGCTGGTGGACGTGCCGAGGCATTGGTGGCCACCCCACTCGCCAGCAGTAGGGCTACTCCGATAGCGGCACCCTTTTTGAAACCTGTTGCAGTGGACTTTTTCACTGAAATCACCCCTGATAAGGAACAAGAATAAAGCTGCGAAAGTGTGAGACACAATGTATCACATATATGTAACGACATTGCAACGGTTACCATCCAGGTTCGTGACCCGGCGTCTGCGAAATTCCAGGGCCCCTTTGTTGCGCCCGACGTACAGCAACATTCTTGAACAAGCGGTGCGAGTAATGAATGAGGACGGTTTCGACCGCTTCAATGTCCAGCGAGTCCTTGATATGGCCGAGGTCAGCCGTGCGACGCTCTATCGCCACTTCCAAGATGTTGACGGCCTGATCGAAGCGGCTCTCATCGAGACGTTCCGGCTTGAACTTGATCGTTTCCTGAACTTCGCCACTGACCTGGTCCGCCAAGCACCCGACCTCGCAGCGTTCCGTGAATCCGTTCGCACCTTGACGCGAGCCTTTGGTGAGGTTCCGTCGGCCTTTCGGCTTCATCGCACCCACACCATTGCGCTCTCTGCTACCCGACCAGGACTCGCCGCTGGTGTGGCCACTGTGCAGGAGATGCTGACCGATGGCTGGAACAACACCATCATTGAAGCCCAACGCCGAGGGTTCGTACGCGCCGATCTCGATGCTCGGGCTGCCGCAGTGATGATGCAGGGTATGGCGCTGGGACGAATCGTCGATGACGCTGCCGCTAGTCGCATCAGCAATGAGAGTTGGGCCCAGATCTTTTTCGATTTCATCGACCGGGCTGTCCTGGTCAACCCGAAGTAATGGATCGGGTGACTCTCCCTCACTGTGAATTGATGCGTAAATGAGTGCAGGACAGCGAACACTTTCATCAGGGCCACCCGAACAAATAGGACTTTCACAGGGCTTGGTCATCAGGCGATATCGCCGTGAGGACGCTCGCGCTCTGGGTCATGCTGTGACTCAGTCGATCGACCATCTCCGCCCGTGGATGCCGTGGGTGCAATTTGAGCCGCAGTCGGTGGAGCAGCGCGAACAACTCATCGACCAGTGGATCGCATCGTGGGACAGTGGCACAGAATTCGTCATGGGTCTGTTCGAGGATGAAACGTGCATCGGGTCCACCGGCGTCCACCTGCGTGGAGAAGAGGGAACGGTCGACTTGGGTTATTGGTTGGTGTCGACACACATTGGTCGGGGCATCATGACCGCGGTAGTCCATCAACTGTTTGCAGTGTCTTGCGCGTTCTCGGAGATCAATTGCGTCGACATCGTCAACGATGCAGCGAATGTCGCCTCAGGAGCGGTGGCCAGGCGATGCGGATTTTCGATGATCGAAGAGTTCGAACACGAGATCGAGGCTCCCAGTGAGAGTGGTCGACGACTTCGCTGGCGCAAGCCCTGTCTTACATAGGGAGGTCGGTACCCTCTCAGAATCTGCCGACAGATTCCTTTCGATCCGAAGTGGATTGATCAGAAATGTTCTGGTCGCACCACTTGGATCGGCGTGATCCAGGCAACGGTGGCGAAAGTGCCGAAGTATTTGGCCGCGAGCATTTCCAAAATCTTCTCTGCGACTTTGTCGGTTACGACAGTCTCCAACCGAACACTGGGCCCATTGAGATCGAGTGAACGATTACCGGTGGCGCCTTCGCCGCGGACATGACTGATCGAATAGCCCTTGGCGCCACAACTCTTGATGTCGTCGATCAGTTTCTGCTCGACGACTGCTTCAGAAATGATGGTGACAAGTTGGCGAATAGAAGTTTGCATTGTTGCTCGCAATCAGGTGAGGGCTTGAGCCATAGCGATGTATGTCGGAATTCCAATAGTGAGATTGAAGGGAAAAGTCACGCCTAAAGATGCCGTGACGTACAAACCGGGGCTGGCCTGAGGCAAGGCGATTCGGACGGCAGCCGGCGCAGCGATGTAGGAGGCACTCCCAGCGAGCGTAGCCATGACCGCTACTCCGCCAGTCGAAAGACCAGCGGCGGCTCCGATGAGAGCTCCCAATCCTCCATTAATGAGTGGGACGACAAGAGCCAAGACGATGACTCGCCAACCAGCGACTTTGATATCTCGCAATCGTTCGGCAGCGATCACGCCCAACTCGATGAGAAACAGTGTCAATGCTCCGGCGAAAAGTCCCACAAAGACCGGATCAGTGGGAGCAAGTCGCTCGCTGCCGACCACTGCGCCGATGATCAGACCAATGACCAGTAAAGAGATACTGCGTCCACGTACCACTTCACCGAGTGCCGATTTCCATCCGGAGTTCCCTGATGATCCACGAGCGAGAAAGAGAGCCACAATGATGCCGATGATTTCGAGGACTGCCAGCAGGCCAGCGGCGTATCCCTCGTAGGTGATCTCTCGTGAATCGAGCGATGCCAACAGCACTGTGAAGGTGACTGCCGATACTGAGCCGTAGTGAGCCGCCAAGGCAGCCGCGTTGATGATGTCGAGTTTTCCGAAAAGGCGCAAGAGAGCAAAGGCAATAATTGGCGTGACGACACCAAGGACCAGCGCACCGATGAGCGGTTTCCAAATGTCGGATAGCGAGGAAGCCGCCAGAGATCGCCCGCCTTTGATGCCGATAGCCAAAAGGAGAAATGTCGACAAGATGGGGTAGAGCGATTCGGGCAATCGCACATCGCTTCGTATCAGCGTGGCCAGTAGTGCCACGAGAAAGGCGATGACTGGGGCGGTGAGCAAATTGTCGACGAGCGCCGAGGCGATCATTGCGCACTCCGAGCCAGGAGAGGTTCGACAATGGCGCGAATACTGTGTGAGGACTCGAGCGGGTGTCGCAATGGTCGATCGAGATCGAGGGAATACACGTTGCGACGGCCGACTTTGCTCACCGACAGATATCCGCTGTCACACAACTCGTGCACGATGCGATGCACGGTGCGCTCGCGAATTCCCACCAGAAGGGCAACATCAGCCAGGCGGATATCGGGTTGCTGGGCAATACAGATCAAGACATGAGTGTGGTTAGACAGGAAAGTCCATTCGGCAGACGTGGGCGAGCTTGGAGACGTTTTGATCATTAAAGCATGATATATAAATCATGTATTTATGGTCAAGTGGGGTCGTTAAAGGATCGAAGAGACGACGCGATTTAAGGGGGCATTGGTCGCCACGTTCAGCAACCGAAGGAATGATCCTTCAGCGCAGGAACGGGCGCAGCTCAATGCGGCGATTGCAGGCCCGCGAAGCTTCGGCGGCCAGAGATTCTGCCACCGAGCGATCGTCCACTTCGATTACCCAAAAGCCAGCCATATATTCGTCCGTCTCCGTTACCGACCCAGGTGACACTCGTCCTGCGCCGTAGCGATTGTCGAACACCATGGATCGATCAGGTGTGGCGACTCCCGCCGCAATGATGCGCTGTCCGGCAGCTTCAATCGTGTCATTGAAAGCGTCGACGGCCCCGGGTTCTTCGGGACGACCGGGTTCACTCACGCTGTCGATGACGGCCATCAGGAATCGCATGACCCCACCGTAGTTCTCGACATCCCGGTCCTGGTTCGTCAATAAGACGGTGACATTCGATGCGAGCAATGCCGATTCAACGTTTGAATGCGAAGGCGATAGGTGGGGTCGTCACCCACGTCACCGAGAGATCGGATCGTCCAGCCAAATGGCGGGCATAGTCGAAGGTGTCCTCGGCCCAGGTCGGTCCGGCGAAAGATTCCCAATCGTTTCGGGGCTGGCCGGTAATGGCGTCAACGATCAAGAACCAATTGACCATGGTGAGCAGACCACCTGGACGAAGCAGGCGGATCATCGTCTCGAAATGATCTGGCCGGCGAGCGAACCAGGAGTCGTCGTGGATCACGTCAAAAGGTCCCTCGACGGATTCGAGCACGTCTTGAACTCGTCCGGTGACGAATCGGACGCGAGCGCCGAAACCGTGCTCATCAGCCAATTCGGTTGCTCGAGCGGTATGGATCGGATCGTCATCCACTCCAATGACAGTTCCTACGCTTTCAAGTGCCCGGGCCAACCACAGGGTCGAGTATCCGAATCCCGAACCGAGATCGAGAATGCGAGTCGGCTTCACCAATCGAGCCAATGATGAAACGAGTTGCATCTGCGGAGCACCGGCGTGGAAGAGACCACAATTATGTTCGCGCTGGTGGTCTTCACTAGCCAGACGAACCTTTTCGTATGGATCACCGCCAGCGAGCTGCATGAGCTCCATGGCAACGTCGTCCATGTTCATGTTTCGAGAACTCTTGCGGGATTGCCGACCACCGTGGTGAAGGGTTCGACATCTTTGGTGACCACTGCACCCATGCCCACAACTGCCCCTTCGCCGATGATGAGAGGCTTATCAGGATTGCCCTGACGAATAACGGCTCCGGTGCCGATGTAGGCATGATCACCGATGTGGACGTTGCCATTACACGAAACGCGTGGGGCGAAAGTGACGTAGTCGCCAATCACGCAATCGTGTTCGACATATGAGTACATGTGCCCGTGAAAGAAACTGCCGATTCGAGCATTCACCGTCACAGTGGACATGTGACAGAAGATGCTGCCCTCCTTAATGTCGTTTGATTCCCCGATAGAGGCCGACTCTGAACGAAAGGCCAATGGCTTCGCCTCTTTTTCGATGAAGGTCTCAGCGAATTGCTGACGAAGTCGAGAGTCAGCGATGGCGACATTGAACTTTCGCTCTCTACAGGGTAGGGAAAAAAACTGGTCAATGGATACGCAGGACACCCCATTGACCACAGACGCTGTCGGGTTGGACTCGACAAAGACCAGGTGATAGCCGTTTGGCTGCTGGCGAGAAAGTTGCTCGTGAAGTTCAGGCATGACCGTGCGCCCGAAGCCTCCGGCCCCAATTAATCCGATGAGAACTGAACTCTGTGAGAGTGAGGGAGTGGTAGCCATAAAAATCCTTGGGACAGAGGCTCACGGTACCGGTTCTACGAGCCAGTGGATAAGGCTTGTGGCTGCCGTTTGAACCGGTCGTCGCTCTTACCCCGAATCCTGACCTTCGGATAGGACGGAGCCAAATCCGGGTGGCAGACTGTCGTTATGAGCGCCACGGCAACTGACGACGTCCTGTCCCCTGAAGAAGCGGAAGCCTTCCGTCTGAAAGTGCGGACCTTCCTCGAAGAACACGCCACGGGCGTGGATCGAGGTTCCTCCAGCACTATCGAAGTTGGTAAGTCGTACCAGCGGAAACTGACCGAAGCTGGATTAGCAGGTCTGGTCTATCCCAAGGAGTACGGCGGAGCGGGCATGACCCGTGCCCACGACCGGATTTACCGAGAAGAGTATTCGAAGTATCCGGATATGACCTTTGAGTTGACCATCAGCCACGGCATGTGTCTCCCAGTTCTCAACCAATTTGGTACCGAAGAACATAAAAAGACGTTCATGCCGGACAACATTGCGGCCCGCACCATGTGGTGCCAGTTATTCTCCGAGCCCGGTGCTGGGTCTGACGTGGCCAGTCTGCAAACCAAGGCTGAACTTGACGGTGATGAATGGGTCTTGAACGGTCAGAAAGTGTGGACCACCCTCGCGCATGTTTGTGATTACGGCGTGATCATCGCTCGTACCAATCCCGACGCTCCCAAGCATGCCGGTATCTCCATGTTCATCATGGACATGAAGGCCCCGGGAGTGGAGATTCGCCCCATTCACCAAATCGACGGTGGAAGTCACTTCAACGAGGTCTTCCTCACCGATGTGCGAATTCCCAAGTCATGGTTGCTTGGCGAATTGAACAACGGCTGGAATCAAGCCACGGCCATGCTCATGTTTGAGCGTGTCGCCATCGGTACCGGTTCATCGAGTGGTGTCACGCACACACTTGCCGACCGTCTCATTGATGTTGCCAAGAACAATGGCCGTCTACACGATCCGGTCATTCGGCAGGAATTGATGAAGTTGTATAGCGAAGAGACCACCAAGTCATTGGTTTCGATGCGCACCCGCGCCGAAATGAAGGCCGGCCGTGTACCTGGTCCCGGCGGATCACTCGGCAAATTGCACGGAGCCAAGATTGCCAAGTTCAGCCGGACCTTGATCAACCGGCTTGTCGGGCCCGATTGCGATGCCTGGGAAGACACCGGTCGGGGTGAAAATTGGGCTCGCTACATCTTGACCAGTTTCCAGTCAAGCATCGCTGGTGGCACCGACGAGATTCAACGCAACATCATTGGTGATCGAGTACTCGGACTGCCACGAGAGCCCATGTTGGATAAAGATCTGCCCTTCAAGGATCTCAAAGTCGGAACTCAGCGCTGAGTAGTGCTGTCGGGCGAAATATCAATCGTGAGATGATGAAGCTCGATCAAATCTGGGTGTATCCGGTGAAGTCGATGGTGGGTAACACCGTCGATTCGTGCGCGCTGAGTCCACTGGGTATTGATGGTGACCGACTTTGGGCGGTACGCGACCTTGAACACGGGGGAATCCGCGGGGCCAAGAAGATCAAGGCACTGATGCAGATGTCGGCGCGGTTTACTGGTGACAGGGATGGGCAGGGGAACGAGGTCGTGGATATCACCTTGCCCAACGGCAGCAACGTGCTGTCGACATCACCTGATGTTGATGCGCTCATCAGTTCAGTTGCCGGAGTTGATATACGTCTCGAGTATCTGCAGCCGGCTGCGAATCTGGATCATTTTCGTCGTGGCGCACCGGGGTCAGATGACATCATTGACGAACTTCGAGCGGTGTTTGGTCGCGAGGAATTAGAACCTCTCCCAGATTTTTCCGTATTTCCTCCCGAGGTTGTGGAGTTCGAGTCGCCTCCGGGGACCTACTACGACTGTTGGCCGCTCATGGTGATGTCGACGAGCGCTCTGCGTTCAATACAGGAAGCGGTGCCAGAGGCCGTGGTGGACATCCGCCGATTCCGGCCCAGTCTGGTCATCGATACACCAGGAGAAGTTGGACACCCAGAATTCTCCTGGGCCAATCGACGGGCCACTTTGGGTGAATGCGAAATCGAATTTCTCTCGCCATGTCCACGTTGTGTGATGGTGACTCATCAAGTGGGATCAGATATCCCTGCTGATCGCTCGATACTGCGACATATAGTGCGTGATCTAGATCAAAACCTTGGGACGTATGCGCGGATTACCCGACCGGGACGAGTGCAAGTCGGCGATCTTTTGAGATTCGTCGACTGAAAAACCCACCCGCACCTTCACGAAAGCGGCAATGTAGCTCGCAGTTTGGGCAAGACCGCAGGCCATGAGGATCGCAGTCCCGGGTGAAGGTCATAGGCCTCAATCTCGTCAAGGGGGACCCATCTCACTTCGTCTGATTCGTAGTTGGCCTCATGAGCGCCGACATCTCCAGTTACATGAGCGATGACGGTGTCGTAGCGCCAGTTTCCGTGATCATCGGAGTAAAGATCTTTGATATCCAAAAAGCGCGGATCGATACCAGCCTCTTCATAGGCCTCGCGCACCGCTGCTTCAATTGAATCTTCATGGGAGTCGAGAGCTCCACCAGGTATGGCCCAGGTCCCGCCTCCATGAGTCCACGCTGCCCGTAACTGCAACAACACGTGAGGGCGGACATCGATGTCGAAACGCACCATCAAAAGACCGGCGGCTCCGAATAAACCCCAGTGGCGAAAACCGCAATGACAAAACACCCATCCATCGCCATCGCGAAATCCCATGGGTAGATCTTGCCACGCTTGGTGCTTTAGAACTAGTTCCCGCGGACTAGTGAGCAGACGACATCTGTTCGGTGATGCTGTGGGGTTCTGGAGTCGACCATCGCCTCGGCCCAGCCAAAATCAAACCAAGGCCCACCAGGGCCACCATCACAACAGCCGTGACAATAAAAGTTGGGCCTCGCCCAAAGGAGTTGTATCCCCATCCGGCCAGCGACGCTGAAATACCTCCGGTCAAAGTTTGCATTCCCCCGAGCAGTCCCTGAGCGCCAGCTTGACGTTCAGCCGGGGCCGCCATTCCGACAGCAATGCCGGCACTAGTTACCGATAACCCATCATTCGTGGTGTGCAGTAAAAAGACCCCGAGTATCAAATAGGGACTTGGTAGGAGTCCATACAGACTCATGAAGACTGCGCCAAAGAACATACCGATGGCCCCCACTTTGTATGGGCCCACTTGTTGCGCAAGACGTCCACCCATTGGACCGAGCACAATCATCGGCAACGCAAAGAGGCTGACTCCGGCGTTTGCCATCCACGTCGGAGCCTCCAGATCGTCCATCATGACGGCCCAGAGAGAGTCAAAGGTGCCGATCATCAAAAAGAGTGCCACGCCGATCAATACTGCTCCGGTGACTGCGGGGATTTTCAGAAGATCAAAGGCGAATCGTTCAGTTGGTTGAAGTTGCTGGGCAGTTTCGGGAATAGCAACGCGTGACAGTTCAAATGCGATGAGAATGACTGCGGTGGCGATAATGAAAAAGGGTGCTTCAATTCCCAGCGTGCCAACCGTCAGCGCTGAGATCACGGGGCCAATAGCGAAGCCGGCTATGTCCACACTCAATAGTCGTCCCATATTTGTTCCAAGATTTTCAGGATCGGCGACGATAACAATGCGTCGTAAGGCAGGCAACGCCATTCCGGCGCCGATGCCCATCACAATCCGACCGATCAAAAGCGCAAGGAGCGAAGTGCCAAAAGCCATGGCCAGACTTCCAAGCACCGTGAGAGCGAAGCCGATAACTAATAAGCGTTTGGCATGCCCTCTATCTGCGTAGGGGGCTATCAATATTTGGCTGATGAATGAGGCAAAGAATCCAACTGCGACAACCAAGCCCAATCCTGATTCGGCGATTCCATAGGCATCGCGGTAATCATCCAGCATGGTGAACATCACGCCGTAACTTGCCGACAGCACCGCAGTAGCCAACTGCAGCGTGAGAACAAGTCGTTTAACTGGCATGGAAACAAAACTACTTGGTCGTCCTCTTCAACATTGATCCCCGGCAGCTAAACCCTGGACAGTAGTGAATGAGGTCCGAGTAGTCTTTCGATATGGCGCAGGTGCAAATGATTGATCCGCAATCACCTTTGAATATTCGCCCACTAACCGGGGTCCTTGGGGCGGAGATATTTGACCTTGATTTGACGACGCTGAATGACCATCAAGTTGAGGTGTTGAGGTCGGCGATATGTCGTCATGAGGTAGTGGTGATCCGTAACCAATCGATAGATGTCGTCGAGCAGTCA
>JBJOFA010000019.1:0-9922 GCA_046049015.1 Actinomycetota bacterium
AATCGAGATCGTCGGTCTCGGACCCGCCGGTGAAGAATTCATCACGGATCACACCCGCCAGCGCATAGCGGCACATAACTACCGATACCTCCGCACTAGCCAACATCCCAGTGCCCCAATCGTGGCGGCCACCCACACTCTGGATCATCACTATGAACGGGCTGACACTTTTGCCGAGGTCTATCAAGACATAGTTGAAGAACTCATCGGGGCGGCTGAAGAACACGGTGAGATTCTTTATGCCGTTCCTGGGTCACCTTTGGTGCTCGAACGAACTGTGAAGGCACTGTTAGCCGATGACCGCGTTGAATGCATCGTGCAGCCAGCCATGAGTTTTTTGGATCTGGTCTGGTCGCGTCTTGGAATTGATCCTGTTGAATCCCATATCACTCTCATTGATGGCCATGAATTTTCAACTGCTTCAGCCGGTCAGAGTGGACCACTTCTGGTTGCTCACTGCCACGCCACGTGGGTTCTTTCGGAGATCAAGCTGTCAACTGAAGATACTGATGAACACTCCAATGATGATGTGAGTGTCGTGTTGCTCCATCACCTGGGTCTACCCGATGAGATCGTGACCACCGTGGCCTGGAGCGAGATGGATCAAACGTTGCAAGCCGATCACCTCACTTGTCTCTATATCCCCCACTTGGAAGTCCCAGTGGGTCGTGAATTGGTGGCCTTTCACGAATTGGCCCGGCGCCTTCGGCGTGAATGTCCCTGGGATCGCCAACAAACCCATCAGTCGCTCACGAAATATCTGCTGGAAGAAACCTATGAAGTGGTTGATGCACTGAGCGCCCTAGATCCCGAAGACCCGCGCAGCGATGAACAACTGCTCGAGGAATTGGGAGACCTGCTCTATCAAATTGAATTTCATGCCGCCATCGCCGAACAAGAAGGCCGTTTCACCATGGCCGATGTCGCCCGGGGTATTCACGACAAATTGGTGCGCCGCCATCCGCATGTTTTCGGCCAATCGTCAGCAACTGATACCGAGTCTCTGACCCAATCATGGGAAGCCATCAAACGGGCTGAAAAAGAAGCCCAGGGTCTGAATCCTGGACCTTTTGATGGCGTTCCACGTTCCTCCGGGTCACTGTCATACGCCGCTGCCATTCAAAAACGGGCGGCCCGAGCTGATCTGGCAATTGAATTTCCCTCGTCAGATCTGGCTCTCGACAAGATCAACAACATGGGGGAATTGCTCTTCGAGGTCGTTGCCGAATGTCGCCGACGCGATATCGATGCCGAAGTGGCCCTCCGAGAGGTCACTAATGCCCATCGATCAGCCGCCGAAAGAGCCCAATCCTCTTGAGGTGCGGCTCGCCCGAAGTCGTAGGGTTGGGACCATGACCGACATCATCAGCATTTTCGGACGCGAGGTCTTGGATTCGCGGGGCAATCCGACCGTCGAAGTCGAAGTCGACCTCGCCAATGGCGCAACCGGTCGGGCCATGGTTCCCTCTGGTGCCAGCACTGGGGAACACGAGGCCGTTGAATTACGCGACGGTGGACGACGTTTTGGTGGTCGAGGAGTGCTTACCGCGGTCGGCTTCGTCAATGGCGAAATTGAAAGCGCGCTGCTTGGCTGCGACGCACTTGAACAGCGTTTGGTGGACACCATCCTCAACGATTTGGACGACACCTCAAATAAGGCTCGTCTCGGGGCGAACGCTATTCTCGGCACCAGCTTGGCGGTGGCGCGAGCTGCGGCCGCCTCATTGCAGATCCCCTTGTGGCGCTATGTCGGTGGACCGAATTCCCATGTACTTCCCGTGCCGATGATGAACGTCATCAACGGCGGAGCCCACGCTGATAACACCATTGATCTCCAGGAATTCATGATTGTGCCGGTTGGCGCGCCCAGTTTCCGAGAAGCAGTTCGATGGGGAGCCGAGACCTACCATCAACTGCGCAAGATCTTGCGCCAAGGCAATCTTTCAACCGCCGTTGGTGACGAGGGCGGATTTGCCCCCAACCTCGCCACCAATGAAGACGCCATCAAAATTTTGGTTCAGGCCATTGAGGCGGCCGACTTCACCCCGGGTGTCGATATTGCCATCGCACTTGATCCAGCCATGAGCGAGTTATACAAAGACGGTCGATATCACCTCGATGGCGAAGGCAAAGTACTTAGCGCCGATGATCTCGTCGAATACTGGGCTCGGCTGGTTTCGCTCTACCCCATCGTCTCAATCGAAGACGGAATGGCCGAAGATGACTGGGATGGCTGGGCGAAGTTGTCCCAAAAATTGGGTCGCTCGGTGCAATTGGTGGGCGACGACCTTTTCGTCACCAATAGCAGTCGACTGGCCATGGGTATTGAAAGAGGCATCGCCAACAGTGTCCTGATCAAGCCAAACCAGATCGGCACTCTGACCGAGACCCTTGAGACCATCGAGCTGGCAACACGACATCGCTACACCAGTGTGATGAGTCATCGCAGCGGAGAAACTGAAGATGCCATTATCGCCGACCTGGCGGTGGCTACGAATTGCGGACAAATCAAGACTGGCGCCCCTGCCCGCAGTGATCGGGTGGCTAAGTACAACCAGTTATTGCGCATCGAAGAACAACTCGGAGAAATTGCGGCCTATCGCGGTCGGTCAGCCCTTGCACCCTTGGCCTGACCGGCAGTTTCTCCAGGTCATCCCACGGGTCACTAATTGGTGACCCCGTCTTTCACGGGTCACAAATTAGTGACCCCACCATGCTGCTCGGAATTGGCAGACTGTCATGGTGTCCCGTGGCAGCAAGACCTCCAGCATCCCCCGTGCGCCAACGCGGCAAAAGTCTTCGAAGCACTCCAAAAAACGAGGCGCGGCCCAATTGTCGGACCTCACTCGTCCCACCCCGCGCTCCGAGCGCCTCTTACCGCGACTGTTTGGGCGGGTTGTCTTGGTCGTCGGTGTATCTCTTGTACTGGTCTCTTTTGGAAACTCCTTCGTACTTCTCCCAGCTAAATCCTGGTTAGGGCAAAAAGATGAGATCTCCTTTCGTCAAGAAGAACTTGAAGTGATCAAACGCGCCAACGACCAACTGCAAATCGAGATCGACCAGATGCAAACCCCCCGTGGGATTGAGCGCGCCGCCCGATCGGAACTGGGTTTCGTCATGGAGGGTGAAAAACGTCAGGTTCTGGTGGGCTCAGCAACGGCCCCCCTTGAACTTCCTGGCGGGTGGCCCTATGACTTGGTCTCACAGATCCTGACCATTCGAACCATAGAGACCGAATCCAACTCCCCCGGATAGGGCGCCCGACCGTGCCTGGGCCCCATATCGAGGAGTAAGGTCAAGACACCGGGCAGGCCGGTCAGACCAGAGCGAGGTCTCTGGTGAGTATCCAAGTAACACGGGGGTCAGACGTGACTGGTGGAAGCATTCTCGGCAATCGGGTCCTTCGCAAAGAAGATCCAAAGTTTTTGACGACTGGTGGCGTGTACGTCGACGATTTGAACGACGAACCTCATCTCAAGAACGCGGCGTACGTGACCTTCGTGCGCTCCTCAGTGGCACATGGAAAAATTCTCTCCATCGACATCTCAGCGGCTCTTGAAATGCCCGGTGTCATTGCCATTCATACTGCTGAGTCACTCGGCCTGCAGCCAGTGCCTGCGGCGTTCAACCCCATGGTGGCCCGCACACTTTTGGCCAGCGACAAAGTCCGCTATGTCGGTGAACCGGTGGCCGTTATCGTTCACGAACAAGCCGATCAAGGTGAAGATGCCGCCGAGGCGGTGTACGTCGACATCGATGTCCTGCCGGCACTTGTCGATATCGAAGAAGCCATGGCGTCAACGAATCTTTTGTATGACGCGGCTGGTAGCAACGTGGTCTTTGACACCACTGCTCTCGGTATGCCCGACAACACTGGCGATGCCTTCTTTGCGGGTTGCGAAGTAGTGGTGAAGGGCCGCACCTGGAACCAGCGCGTCGCCCCATGCCCCCTTGAAGTTCGCGGTGCTTCGGCAGCCTGGGTGAACGGTCGTCTCTTCCAGTGGGTTTCAACCCAGCACGCTCAAGGCATTCGTCCCACTCTTGCCAGCGCCAATGGTTTGACCCCTGATGAGGTGCGAGTTATTACTCCCGATGTTGGCGGTGGATTCGGAGCCAAGATCGGCGTTTACGGTGAGGAACTTGTACTCGGTCGTCTGGCCAAAGAAATTGGCCGCCCGGTGCGCTGGCGCGAAACCCGTAGCGAGAGCATGATGGCCCTCGGTCACGGTCGAGCCCAGTTGCAATACATCACCATCGGCGGATCGCGCGATGGCAAGGTCTCCCATTATCAGTTGCACGCCCTACAGGACTCCGGTGGATTCGCTGATATGGGAACGATCTTGGCTCCGTTCATGACGCGGCCCATGTCGAGTGGTGTATACGCCATTCCGAATATCGAAGTGCGTACAACCTCTGTGGTTACAAACACCACGCCAACAGTGGCCTATCGCGGTGCTGGTCGACCAGAAGCCACCGCCGCCATTGAGCGCGCTATGGATCTCTTCGCCGCCGAAATTGGTATGGATCCTGCCGAGGTGCGCCGTAAGAATCTCATTCCTAAGTTCAATGAGCCTCACACCACCGCTATCGGTCAGACCTATGACGTTGGTGACTACGAAACTGCTTTGGACAAAGCATTGGCGGCCGCTGACTACAAGGCTTTGCGCGCCGAACAGGCCAAGCGACGAGCTAACAAAGACCCCAAGCAAATCGGTATCGGCGTCAGCGTGTACGTCGAGATCACCGGTGGCGCTCCGCAACTCCACGAGAACGCCCGTATTGAAGTTTTAGAAAACGGTCGCGCTGTGGTGTACACCGGAACTTCGCCCCACGGCCAAGGTCACGTCACAGCTTGGAGCATGATCGCCAGCGACGAAACCGGCATCCCCATGTCAGATATTGACATCGTGTGGGGAGACACGGACTTAATCCCCGAAGGCGGTGGCACCATGGGTTCGCGGTCTCTGCAACAGGGTGGAGCTGCGGTGAACAAAGCTTCGATTGAACTGGTGGAAAAGGCCAAAGGAATCGCTGCCCGCCTGTTGGAAGCAGCCGAGTCTGATATCGAACTCGATAAGAGCCGAGGCGCCTTCCATGTGGCCGGCACCCCATCGGTCTCCAAGACCTGGGCGGAAATCTCATTGGCTGCACCAGCCAATGAAGGGCTGAACGTCGAGACTCGTTTCGATGCCCAGATGCCCACCTTCCCCTTCGGAGCCCACGTGGCCGTTGTCGAAGTGGATGTGGAGACCGGTCGAGTGAAGCACCTTCGCCAGGTGGCCTGTGATGACGCCGGCCGAGTTCTCAACCCACTGTTGTTGGATGGTCAGATCCACGGTGGTGTGGCCCAGGGCGCGGCGCAGGCACTCCTTGAGGAAGTCAAATACGACGCCGATGGCAACCCCACCACGTCGAACTTGGCTGACTACGCTTTCATCTCGGCGGCCGAGTTGCCCATGGTGGAAGTCGTGCATATGGAGACTCCCACCTTTGTGAATCCCCTCGGCGCCAAGGGCATTGGGGAATCCGGCAGCATCGGATCCACGCCATCACTGCAGTCAGCGGTGATCGACGCTGTCTCCCACCTCGGGGTTCGTCACATCGATATGCCCTGCACGGCGGAGCGAGTGTGGCAAGCCGTGGCCGCCGCCAAAAAATAGCTCTGTGGCCTCCGGACAATGCTCTTGTTTCTCGACAGGGTTCGTTGTTCCGAAAAACGTGACATTTTCCCGTTGTTGGATCGAGGTTGCCCGTCGCCCGCACTGAAGTTGTAGCGTACAAATTTGTGAACGACGCTCCCATAGTTGCCTCCGGATTGATTCGCCATTTCGGAAGTGGCGACAACATCGTCAAAGCCGTCGACGGTGTCGATCTCGAAGTTCGCCAAGGTGAGATCTTTGGTTTTCTCGGTCCGAACGGTGCCGGTAAGAGCACCACGGTACGCATGTTGACAACTTTGCTCACCCCCACGGCTGGAACGGCTCGCGTGGCGGGCTACGACGTGGTGACCGAAGCCAATAAAGTTCGCCGATCTATCGGCGTTGCGCTTCAAGATGCAGCCATTGATCCATTGATGACTGGACGGGAACTCCTTGAACTGCAGTCGGTTTTATACGGCCTACCCAAACAAACCGGCCGTCAAAGAGGAGCCGAACTTTTGGAGCGAGTCGGTTTGACCGCAGCCGCCGATCGGCGGGTGGGCACCTACTCCGGGGGAATGCGACGCCGTCTGGACCTAGCGCTTTCTCTCGTTCATGAACCGTCGGTTCTTTTCTTGGATGAACCCACCACTGGTCTTGATCCCATGAGCCGCCTGACATTGTGGGAAGAAGTTCGGCGACTCAACGGCAACGGCACGACGGTTCTTCTCACAACGCAGTATCTGGAAGAAGCTGATCAGTTGGCTGATCGAATTGCGATTATCGATCATGGTCGCATCGTGCGAGAAGGTGTTCCTCGCGATCTCAAAGCCCAAGTTGGTTCACCGACATTGAGTATCAGCGTCGACTCCACCCACAGCGAACAGGCCAGGACAATTTTGTCAGGGTTTGGCGATCTACGTCCGACATCAGAAGGAACCCTCGGAGTCGGTCTGGCCCGCGGAGCCGAGGACGTCGCCTCAGTGATTCGCGCTCTTGATGAAGCGGGACTCAAAGTTCGACATTTGCAATTAGACGAACCCAGTTTGGACGATGTGTTCGCCGAAGCCACCGGCTATCGACTTGAAGGCGCCGCCGCCCACAATGCTCCGGAAGCAACTACTGATGCGGTCGAGTCAGTGTCACCTTCTCGTGGTCGGAAACGTTCGCGATGAGCGTTGTCATGCATAGCGTGGCACTCACCAAGCGCAGTGTCCGGGGCCGTATGCGCCAACCAGCGGTGCTCGCCCCTTCTTTCATTTTTCCGTTGTTCTTCGCCGCCCTCGGATCAGCCAGCTTCAATCAGCTGGCCAACGATCCTTATTTCTCAGCCAACATCGCCACATCATTTTTGAATTACGCCGTGGCGGGCGCCATTTTGCAGGGCGTTCTCTTTGCCTCAACCTCGGCGGCCGGTGATCTAGCCACCGATATTGAACAAGGTTTCTTTGAGCGACTCTTGGCCTCCCCGATCACTCGCACCTCAATTGTCTTTGGGCGGCTCGCCGGAAGCATGGTTGTCGGAGTGGTGCAGGTGACCGTCTTTTTGCTCATCTTCACCGCTTTTGGTGCCCGCATCAAAAGCGGTCCACTCGGCGTGTTGGGTTTGATAGTTGGAGCCTCATTATTGGGATTGGCCATGAGCGGGCTCATGGCCGGACTCGCTATCAAATCCGGAAGTCCTGAAGTGGTCCAAGGGGCTTTTCCCTTGGTCTTCGTATTGATGTTCCTCTCCTCAGCCTTTTTCCCCCGGCATTACATGTCGGGCTGGTATCGCACGGTGGCCGACTGGAATCCCATGTCCCACATTGTTGAAGGCATGCAGGGTTTCATGAATCAAGACTTGAACATCACCCAGTTCTATAAAGCTTGGTTACTTCCTTTGGCTATCGCCATCATCAGTATTTCCTTCGCTCTGCGAAGTTTGACCAAACGATTGGCCGCATCATGACCGCAACAACATCAACGCGACAGTTAGCCAATGACAATCGCAATGAACGGCACGACGCTAAACCATTTGAGGTCATCGGAATTCTGGTTAAGCGATCGCTGGTGCGAGTTCGCCGTATGCCATCAGCATTCGTGCCTTCTTTGGTCATGCCGGTCTTTCAGCTCATTGCTTTTAGTGGGGCATTCGGTTTTGCCGTTACCCGTTTGGGAATCGCCAACGCCCTTGACTGGTACGTCCCTCTCAACGCCATTCAAGGTGCCAGTTTTGGTGCCCTCGGCGTCAGCTTCGCCCTGATCAACGATATGCAAACAGGATTTTTCGACCGGATTCTCATGGCCCCCACGCGGCGCTGGGTCCTTATTGCTTCGCCTATGGCTGCGGCCGTGGCCCGAAGCACGGTGCCGGTCATCTTTGTGGTCATCGTTGGTTTCATCGGCGGAATGAATGTTCCCGGTGGACCGCTATCAATTCTTTGTGTCGCTATTGCAGCCATCGCCATCGCCGTTGTGGCCGCCGCCTTCGCCCTCGGTCTAACTTTTCGAATGCGCAATATGGGAGCGGCAACGCTGACTCAGTTCGCCATTTTCTTCACCATCTTTTTGTCCACTTCACAAGTACCCCTGGCAGCCATGAGCGGTTGGCTGCGGGGCGTGGCTCGAATCAATCCAATGACCAACGTGCTGCGCTTTGCGCGTCAAGGATTTCTGGGCGATGTGACCTGGGAACAATCCTGGGGCGGACTTGTAGCTATGGGAGCCATGTTGTTTCTAGCCACAATTTTTGCCCTGACCGGGCTCAGGTCCTTCGAGAAATAACTGCCCCAGTCGGCAGTTCTGGAATCAAGGACTCCGAGATCCAACACTTGGTGAGATGCAATGTTGATTCGATTCGTACAACCCGCTTCGATTCCTGAACACCGCGTCCGCACATGGACAATGCTGCTTTCACGCAGGCCTCTTCATCTTTGAGAACCATGGGCATACGACTCCGGCGAACACCAGCTGGACCGGCAGTGAAGCAATTCAAATAGGTCTTTTGCCAATCGATTTTCTCGGCCACGCTCACTGGAATGAAGTCAGCCAATCCAATGCCCAGGACATTGCCGGCTGAAATATCAGTTATTCCTAAGAGCACCACCGTGGCAACCCGAGGCTGAGGGAAATCCTCTAGTCCGTGAACCCAAAACCGGCCGATGACATTGGGGTCCATCGTTGTCCCCGAAATGTCTTTCCCACCCTGTTCGATGATGAGCACATCGATATCCGAAAAAGGAAGACTGGGAATCAGCGATCGCGCCAACTCGGTGAGTTCTTCTTCGCGTTGACCCCCCACATCGTGGGCGGTCAGCCCTTCGAGCGCAACCACAGAGCCATCACCTGATTCAACTGATGCCACCCCTCCGAGCAGTCGACCCGTTGAACGCAGAGTATTGATGCCACTCAGTAGGCGATCCCGCATTTCCAGTGGACCGCAAGAATGAATTTGCGCGGCGCCGGGCTGTTTGCCGAATCCGACCACGGCCATTTTCGTACAACCACTTTCAATGGGACCCTTGAAACACGTGTGGGGTTTGACGCGATTGACCGGCAAGATGCGATCGGCCTCGGCGGCTCGGCGATCCAAGTAAATAGGCATGCCCTGAGGGGTGCGGGCGACTTCCACCGTTTCCATGGTGGAGCGAATCTCAGCCCCAACGGTTTCAGCAGTAATGCCTAACGTTTGCAGCATTTCCATTTGGCCGTCCGCAGTTCCACCTCCGTGACTACCCATGGCCGGCACGACAAAAGGCTCTGCCCCCAAATCCCGCAGACCGTGTATGGCGCCGCGCACCATATCGGCGCGTCCACTGAGGCCTCGGCTTCCCGCGCCAACGGCCACAGTCATTCCAGGCTCTATCGCCGATCCAAAAGTTTCCAGGACGCAACGACGCGTGGCCTGTTCAACATCAGCAATCACTGAGATCGGTGATACAGGAAGTTGCACCTCGGTCAAGGTGGGCAAGGAGATATCCGGATGAAAAGGAAGATCCACCCCATCTCGTAACTGATTCCAGCCGGTTCCACTCATGGGACCATCGTGGCAGAGAATTACTCTGCATTTGTGCGCATTGTCAGCCTCTTACCTTCAACAACCGAAATCGTCTTCGAACTTGGGTTGGCCGACCAATTGCTAGGTGTCACCTTTGAGTGCAATTACCCACCTGAGGCGCGCCAAGGTCGAGCCATCGTCGTTGGCGGAATGGACACCGCCCATCTCACTCCCGGTGAGATCGATGACCTCGTTCGTCGGCGTTTGGCCGCAGGAGACGATTTGTACTCCTTGGATGAGGCGG
>JBJOFA010000020.1:0-9909 GCA_046049015.1 Actinomycetota bacterium
TCCCGACAAACACACCTTGTTGATGTTGACCGATGGAACGCTCATGGGAATACCGGCTTTGACCGCAGCTTGGCGACTGGGTACCTGACCCTGTCCGGCCATGAGCACTTGACCCATGATGACGTGGTCGACCTCATGAGGGGCCACACCGGCGCGCTCGAGTGCGGCGGCGATTGCCAAGCCACCTAAGTCAGCGGCGCTGAACGAAGCCAAGGCTCCGCTCATCTTTCCGATTGGCGTCCGGGCTCCAGCGACGATGTATGAACCAGCCATGGCAACTCCTCCAGTTTGGGTTTTCCAGCACCCGTGCCCACGGGTGGTGGTTCCATTGTGCCGGACTCGGTACCGCTGAACCTACTCATGAGTAACAAACCATCAGTAACATCGTCTGATGGATTCAATTCGTGACGCCATTTTGGCTGGAGTAGACGGTGATGAGATAGCAGCCCTCGGTATCCCTGATACCTATCGGGCCGCCTTTGTTCGACAAGAGGACACCGGCATGTTCGAAGGGATGCCTTCGGAGAAGAAGGACCCTCGGCGCAGTATTCATATTGGTGATGTGCCCACTCCGGCACTGGCCCCCGATGAGGTGTACATCGCGGTGATGGCCAGCAGTATCAACTTCAACACCGTGTGGACCAGCATTTTTGAACCGGTCTCCACTTTTGGACCGATGAAGCGCCTCTCCCGCGAAAGTCAATGGGCCAAACGCCATGACCAGCCGTATCAGGTCATCGGTAGTGACGCCTCTGGTGTGGTCCTCCAAGTTGGCACGGCGGTGCGTCAATGGAAGCCCGGTGATCATGTCACCGTGCATTGCAATCATGTCGATGATCAAGACAACACCGCCCACAACGACTCGATGATGGCGGCCAATCAACGCATTTGGGGTTACGAGACCAACTTTGGCGGTCTTGCCGATCTCTCGGTTGTCAAGGCCAATCAGTTGATGCCTAAACCTGCTCACTTGACTTGGGAAGAGGCCGCAGTCAACGCATTGTGCAACTCAACGAGCTATCGCATGTTGGTTTCGCGCAATGGAGCAGCCATGAAGCAGGGCGATGTCGTCCTGATCTGGGGTGCCACCGGTGGTATTGGTGCCTATGCCGTTCAATATGTTTTGAACGGAGGCGGTATTCCCGTATGTGTGGTGAGCAGCGAAGAGAAGGCTCAGATTCTGCGCGATATGGGTGTTGAAGCCATCATCAACCGTAAGACCGCCAACTACAAGTTCTGGAAAGATGAGCACACTCACGATGAATCGGAGTGGCGTCGTCTAGGTAGCGACATCCGCGATTTGGTCGGCGAGGATCCGGACATTGTTTTCGAACATCCCGGCCGCTCCACCTTTGCCGCATCCATCTATGTCACCAAGCGGGGCGGCACAGTGGTGACTTGCGCGGCTACCAGTGGCTTCATGATGGAATTCGATAACCGGCACTTCTGGATGCGATTGAAAAACTTGGTTGGCAGCCACTTTGCTAACTACCAAGAGGCTTGGCAGGCCAACCGATTGATTTCAAAAGGCATGATCCATCCGGTCATGAGCCAGGTTTTCGCTCTCGACCAGGTTGGCGAAGCCGCATTTCAGGTACACAACAATATGCATGAGGGCAAGTTGGGTGTGCTCTGCTTGGCACCCGAGGCTGGGCTTGGAATTACTGATCCGGCCATGCGGGCCAAAGTGGGAGAAGCTGCGATTACCCGTTTTCAGCGGGCGTGATCGAGCAAGATGATCAACGATCTGGCATCCTAAGACCATGATTCTGACCGAAATTGATCACGTGGCCATTGCCGTTCGCGACTTGGAAGCGGCTATCGATTACTACCAACGAGCCTTCGGTGCTGAAGTCGACCATCGCGAGATCGTTGAAAGTGACGGCGTTGAAGAGGCCCTTTTGAAAGTAGCCGAAAGTTACGTGCAACTTCTGACCCCCACTCGTGAGGACAGCCCCGTTGCCAAAGCCATCGAAAAGCGAGGCGAAGGTCTACATCACATTGGGTATCGCGTGGCCAATTGCGCCGAAGCTTTGGCTTCAATGGTGGCCGCCGGAGCCACCGCAATTGATAAAGCGCCACGTCCGGGTAGCCGCGGCACAACCGTGGCCTTCATTCACCCCAAGGGGAGTTTCGGGACTCTTATCGAGCTCGTCGAGGAGTAATTTCTCGCGGCGGAATGCCGATGGATCGTTCGTCGGCTTGAAGGTGAAGTCCTTTGAGGTATTCCGCTTCGGGAAAATTGAGAGGCACTGGATGATCTGCAGGCTGACTGAGTCGAGAGATCAGACGGAGTGTGCGGTGGGCATCAACGGCTGCGCCGGCCACGATCTTTTGGAATAAGTCAAGAGTGATGGCCCCTGAACATGAATAGGTCAGCAAGTGTCCGCCCGGTGCCAGCAATTTTGCTCCAAGAAGATTGATGTCTTTGTACTTGCGGGCCGCTTTGTCCACATGGGCCGCACTGCTGGCGTACTTGGGTGGATCCAAGATGATGACATCGAATTCAGCACGTCGATCGCGTAGTCGTCGAAGGGCTTCGTAGGCATCGGCTTCGATGACTTCACCGAGGTCCACTCCGTTAGCCACGGCGTTAGCTCGAGCGATTTCCAAGGCGGGACCCGATGACTCCACGGTGGTCACCGATTGTGCACCAGCTCGAAGTGCGGCAATTGTGAATGAGCCGGTGTAGGCAAAAACATTCAAAACTCGAGCACCCGGAGCGAGACGGCGTACCAGGGCTCGCGAATCACGTTGATCCAAATAGAAACCAGTTTTGTGCCCGGCGAGAACGTCGACGATGTACGTTTCGTCACCGTCAAGGGCCACAACCTCTGACGGCAAGCGTCCAAAGACAAGTTCTTCACGTGCTTCGAGTCCTTCACGCTCGCGATCGGGACCATTGCTTCGTTCATAGAGACAGGTCACCCCTGGTATGGCAGTAAGGGCGTTGATGATGACCTGGCGCCACGTCTCAATTCCGACTGCGGTGATTTGCATCACGAGCACTTCGCCGTAACGGTCGACGATGAGACCGGGGAGACCGTCGGCGTCACCAAAGATCAACCGACAGGACTGGGCGTATTGCGGATCACCGCTACGACGAGCGACGGCCGCGTGTACCAGTGATCTGATGAATGTCTCATCGACGACATCAGCAGGATCAAAGGACCAGATCCGCGCCCGCAACGTGGATCGCGGACTGTAGGAAGCCCAGGCCAGATGTTCACCTGTTTCGGCCACGACCGCCACCGTGTCACCGGGTTGAGGATCACCGGTGACTTTGGCAACTGACCCACTCAGGATCCACGGGTGAAAGCGCTTCAGGCTCCGTTCACGGCTTGCTTTTAGGACCAAAGTGGCAGAACCAGTTATCGACATGTCATCGAGGGTAACCCGAACTCACCAGATACAAGCCTGGATGACTCTTGATGAGTTCCTTGTGAACTGGATTGTGGAACTGCCGATAGTCATTCGCAGTTGGAAGCGCTCGGCTCCAACCTCGAAGGGAGACAAAAAGTGCGAGGCAAGAAACTTCACAAACAGTCACAGACCGACCTGGGAGAGGAGATCACTGGTAGGGAAGAAAAGGATCGCGGATTCACCTTGGTAGAGCTACTGGTGGTGGTCGTCATCATGGGCGTGTTGTCAACAGTGTCGGTGTTTGCCGTGCGCGGCATTGCTGACCGAGGTCAGCAGAGTGCGTGCGATAGCGATAAGCGGGTCCTTGAAGTTGCCGTAGAGACCTGGTTTGCCGATGAGTCGTTGTCGACGTCGGGGACATTGAGTGAACAGGCTCTGGTAGATGCGGATCTGCTCCGATCACTCTCGGAGCTTTACAACGTGCAATCCGATGGTTCGGTGTTGGCCACTGATGGAGCAGCCTGCGACGCAGCGTAAGCGTTCGACAGAAATCAAAGACACATTCATTGTGGCGGCGTTGGTGGGACTGGTCAGAAGACCAGTCCCACTGGCGCGTCGGTAGATATGTGAGGTGAAGAAATGAAATCACCGGGGCTACTCATGAGCGAGATCATCCTGGGGTGTTTGATGGGCGCGCTGTGTGGCTGGCATATTCCCCGACTGATTGAACCGTGGTGTCAGTGGCACTCTCGAAGAATTCCCATCTCGGTTATCACGGCTGCACTTTTTGGACTGATGGTGGTGCGAATCACAGATTTTTGGGCTTACTTAGCCTTTTGTGTCTTATGTACGGGTCTTATTGCTCTCACGCTCATTGATCTGCGTACCCACCGATTACCACGAGAAATTTCCTACGCAACTTTGGGATTGGGAGGGCCATTGCTGATGGTGTCGGCGTTCATCAGCGGTGATCGCGAACGATTATTAGGACTTCTTCTTGGTGCGGGTGGTGCGCTGGCGGTGATGATGGTTTTATATGTCGTCAGTAGAGGAGGACTTGGTGACGGCGATGTGCGTCTCAGTCCCTTGCTTGGTGCATACCTGGGATGGATCAGTCCGTCGGCAGTCGTGAGCGGATTTCTGCTCAGCTTTATGCTTGGTGCTGTTGTGGGTGTGTTGCTGATGATCTTTGGATCCGCGAACCGAAAAACAGCTCTACCGTTTGGCCCATTCTTGGCGGTGGGCACCCTAGTAACCATTGTGTTGCCCCCATCAACATTGTCGCTGTTGAGCGGCGGCCTGTGAGTTGTTCGTGAATAACAATTGACCCAATGCTTTAGTTCAGTGGCTCTTTTACTCCGTCAAGGACCCCATACATTGCTGAGACCAAAGCCACGGCCACGAATCCAACGGTTAGCCCCACTCCGATGATCATTGCTGGTTCAAAAAGCATGGTGAATCTTCGAATTCGTTGATTCAGTTCAGTGTCGAAGTATTCACTGGCCGCCGTCAGTTGATCGCCCAGTGTTCCAGTTTCTTCACCAACTCGGAACATCTGATTGGCCGCCGTGGGGAAGAGACCGGTATCTGTCAGAGGGCCAGCGAAACCTTGACCGCCTTCAATTTCGAGGCGGGCTACGTCAAGGCGTTTGCGGACCTCACTGTTTTTGGTGGCTGCGGTACCAACGGCCATTCCTTGAGGAATAGCGATCCCGGCGCGAACCATGGTGGCCAGTACTCGGCAAAAACGTTCCAAAATGATGAAGTGCACCACGTGGCTGAGCACGGGAACCCGCAATATCAACCGATCGAAGAGTCGGTGTCCTCGCTGAGAGGCTTTCATCCAGAAAGCGAATGAAGCAAGAAGAGCAACCAGACCCAAGGGCACGACGATGAAGTCAGTGAATACGGTCGACACTCCGAGGAGGGCTCGTGTGGCAGTTGGTAAATCTGCATCAAGTTCTTCAAAGAGCGGTTCGAATTGCGGTAGGACGTAACCCGTCAAAACGGCCACGGTAACCAATGAGAGAAGAACCACGATGGAGGGATAGGCCAAAGCACTAGTGATACTGGATCGTGTATCGAGGTCTCGTTGTAGATAAGTAGCCAGACTCTCCAACGACTCGTCCAACTGTCCGGTTTGTTCGGCGCTTTGTATGAGGGCCACGTAATAGTGGGGAAATACCTGCGGAAATTGTGCTGTGCTTTCTGAAAGTGTTTTGCCGACGGCAATATCGGAGATGATGGAATCCAAGGCCCGTCGCAAAGCGGTGTCGCTGGTCTCGTCGTGGAGGATCTTCAAGCCCGCGACTAAGGGAATGCCTGATCGCACAAACACCCGCAGCTGGCGGGTGAAGTGAATGAGTACTTTTCGTTTGGCTTTTGTCGCCGTGATTTCCACCTGCCAGCGTCGCGGCTTTTCGGTAATGGCCTGAGGTACTAAATTTCGATCCTGTAACCAGCGCTGTATTTCGCTGATACAGCGAGCCCGTCGAGTATCTGAGACAGTTGAGCCGGCGGAGTTTTGGGCGACATAAGCAAAACGAGTCATGGCGGCAGCCTCACGATCGATACAGGGTGCGGATGGCTTCGTTCACCGTGGTCACGCCCCGGGCAATGAGATCAGCCGCTCCGAAAATGAGTGGGCGCATCCCCTCTTCTCTGGCAACTGTACGGATGTCTTCAGTGGCGGTATGGGAGATCACCAGTGAGCGAATGCGCGGTGTGACCCGAAGGACTTCGTAAATACCGATGCGATCGTGATATCCAGTGCCATCACAAATCGGACATCCGGAACTACGCCACAAGGTGGTCTGGTCAGTTGCTCCGAAAACTTCGTGTTGGTGGAGATCATTACTTCGCAGAAAATCGATTTCAGTTGATGACGGTTCATAAGGTTCGAGGCAATAGGTGCAATTTCGGCGGAGAAGTCGTTGACCAACTACTCCAATGACTGACGACGCCACCAGGAATGCCTCGATATCCATTTCCAAAAGGCGATAGAGAGCAGCCGCCGCGTCAGTGGCGTGGAGGGAGGACAGGACCAGATGTCCGGTGTGGGCGGCTTGAACTGCGAGTCGAGCGGTATCTGGATCGCGAATTTCACCAACCAAAATGACGTCTGGGTCCTGACGCAAGAGAGCGCGTAATCCCGAAGCAAATGTCAGGCCAGCCTGTTCGTTGGTCTTGATCTGGTTGATGCCCGAAAAGATGTATTCGACTGGATCTTCAATGGTGGTGATGTTTTTGCTTTCAGCATCTAACTCAAGGAGTGAGGCGTACAGCGTGGTGGTCTTACCGGCTCCAGTAGGACCGGCACAAATAACCATGCCAAAAGGCGATCGCACGAGATCGGTAAAGAGGAGCGAGGTTTCAGATGGCATACCTAACTCGGAGAGGCCTTTTGTGGTGCGATTTTTGTCCAGTAGACGTAAGACCAACTTTTCGCCAAACACGGTCGAGACCGATGCCAAGCGCACATCAACATCACGTCCATCCACAGTTGTTGAAAATTGTCCGTCTTGGGGGCGCCGCCGCTCGACGATATTCATACCCGCCAGAATTTTCAGTCGACTGACCAGACCGACATGATGTTCGAGAGGAACCTGGGCGATATTGATGAGAACGCCGTCGATGCGAAGCCGGATGCGAACTTCGTGCTGCAAGGGTTCGAGATGGATGTCCGAAGCACGGGATCGTAAGGCATGTTCAATAAGGTCGGTGACCATCCGCACCACCGAGAGGTCATTGATATCGATTGCAAAAGCAGAGGTCACTTCGAGATCGGACACGGTCTCCTATCGGAGATCACCGGGGACGGCTTGAAGCGGATTCGACTTCTTGACGAAATTTCGAATTGATCAAATCCCGAATCGCGCTGGACTTGAGGACTGACCAAGGCACAATGGACTCATGATCGTCCACCTTGTTGACGGAACCTACGAGTTGTATCGCCAGTACTACGGTCAAGCCGTTCGTTCATCGGCTCCTGACCCCCGCGCCGCCACCGTCGGTGTTTTGAATTCGACTATTGCGTTATTGGCCGAAGGGGCGACGCACATCGGTGTGGCTTCAGATCATGTCATCGAAAGCTTTCGCAATGATCTGTGGGCTGGATACAAGACCTCTGAAGGTATGGAGCCTGAGATCAAAGAGCAGATCCCGGTTATGGAGAATGCTCTTGTGGCCCTCGGAGTGACGGTGTGGCCCATGATCGAATATGAAGCCGATGATGCTTTGGCCTCAGCTGCTGCGGTGGCCGATGGCGACCGCCGGGTTCGTCAGGTGCAAATTCTCTCGCCCGATAAAGATCTTGGTCAATGCGTCAAGAAGCAACGAGTAGTGCAGATCGACCGTCGCAAAATGGTCAAGGATGGCTCGGGTTTGATCGATGAAGAAGCAGTCCTGGCCAAATTCGGCGTACCTCCATCTGGTATCGCTGATTATCTAGCGCTGGTCGGTGACACCGCCGATGGTTTTCCCGGTCTTGAAGGATGGGGGGCGAAGTCGGCCGCAGCGGTGCTCTCTCGCTATGGCTGTATTGAAAACATTCCTGATTCACCGGGACAATGGGATGTGCCCGGGCTGCGCGGAGCACCAAAACTGGCGAATACTTTGGCTAACCAACGGGAATTAGCTCTGCTATTTCGACAGATAGCCACCACCGTGACCACTGTTCCGGTGGGCTCAGTTGATGATTGGGAGTGGACCGGGCCCACTGATGACTTTGCGAATGTTTGTGTGGATCTGGGCGCACCTCGTCTGATGGCCAAAGTGCAATCTCTCGAGTCGGCCAGAGGGCGTACCCGGTAGTCTGAAGACGCTTCATTCGGCGCCTGCCGGATGTGGTGACGGTTGGGTCCTGTGCAACGGGTTCCCGTGAATCAGGTCAGGACCGGAAGGTAGCAGCCTTCAGCGGATTCGCTCGTGTGCCGCAGATCGCCTAGCCGTCACCACATCCGGCAGGAGTTTGTTTGTCGTCATGGAAGGGTGCGAGAGCGGCCGAATCGGCACGCTTGGAAAGCGTGTGAGGTGCAAGCCTCCGTGGGTTCGAATCCCACCCCTTCCGCCATGGACAGGCAAGATGCCATGCAATTGGCACTGGAACAAGCTCGCGCTGCTCTTGAGCATGATGATGTGCCAGTAGGGGCGGTGGTCATCTGCGGTGATCGGGTGGTTGCTGCTCGACACAATGAAAGAGAATTGCGCCAAGACCCCACTGCGCATGCCGAAGTGTTGGCCTTACGAGATGCTGCTGAGGCTCTCGGACGTTGGAGACTTGACGATTGCACCTTGGTGGTGACCCTTGAACCGTGTGTTATGTGTGCCGGGGCTTTGCTCAATGCCCGAATCGGGGCGTTGGTTTATGGCGCAGCCGATCTCAAAGGTGGGGCTACGGCAAGTCTGTACAACGTGTGCTCTGATCCGCGCCTCAATCACAATCCGCCAGTTACCCACGGGGTTTTGGCTGCTGAGTCGGCACAGTTGTTAGAGCAGTTCTTCGCTTCTCGCCGATAGTTGTTTCGCGCCGATATCTTTGGACAGCGGAAGGGTGCCCGAGTGGCCTAAGGGACACGCCTCGAAAGCGTGCGAGGTGCAAGCCTCCGTGGGTTCAAATCCCACCTCTTCCGCCAGTCATCAACAGGGTGCTTCATTCTTCGGAATCTTGAGGTCGATCAGATAATCACTGACGACTTCAACCACGCAACCGTTAGCGCCGTAGCCAATGTGCTGAGCGGCGTTCACCACCAAAAGGGTGGCATTGCCCAAGGTCTGAGCCATGACTCGTGAACCTTCAAGAGGTGTAGCCGGATCACCAGTGGTGCCAATGACCAAGATGGGGATGAAGGTCGGAGCATTCACATCAATGCGCGGGTCCAGAGCTTTAGGCCAAAACGTGCAGGTGTAATCACCAATGGTGGAGGGCGAAAAGCGTGGCGACACTTGGGTGAGAGACGCCACCTCGGCATCAGCCTCGGCCACGGTTTTGCGCTCGGGGTCATCAGCGCAGGTGATATTCAAGAACGCTTCTAGGCCGTTTTCATACGTGCCATCTGCTTGTCGGCGGAAGTACTGATCAAAAAGATCGAGGAGGCCGCGGCCATCTCCGTCTTGGGCATTGGCTAATGCTTCGGCCAAAACGTCCCAGTACTGATCGCTGTACATGGCTTCAGCAACCGCAGTAAGGGCCATACCCCGAGTCAACTCTGGTCGATCCGGGTACGTGGGGATCGGGTTTTCATCAAGTTGGGCCATGAGGGCATCAAAGGCCACTTCAGTCTCTCCGCCATTGTGAAAACTGCATTGTCTATCAGAGGCACAGTCCGCCAGGAAAGCGTTGACTGAACGTTCGAAGCCGGAACGCTGTTGGGTGATTACCTCACGGCTTGAACCGTTGGGGTCACTAGCACCGTCGAAAACCGCGGCTCGCACTGTCTCAGGGAAAAGAGTGGCCCAGACGGCTCCGAGTTCGCTGCCATAGGAGAATCCGAAATAGCTGATGGTTTCTTCATTGAGTGCTCGTCGAATCATCTCCATATCGCGAGC
>JBJOFA010000021.1:0-9753 GCA_046049015.1 Actinomycetota bacterium
GCCCGTTGACGTCGTGACGGCCCATTGGATATCGCTGATGAACTCATCAATGGTTGCGGCGTGACCGGCGTGCACGGTGCAATGCAGGGACGGGGGAGGACCTTGTTGATCGACATACCACTTTCGCTGGCGTAATTTCTCGGCCACGTCGTTAATGCTCAATGTATGTGAGGCCCCGGGAGCGACGCCAAAGCTCAGCAGCGTGCTGTCGGGCCAGGCTCGCAATTCCAGTTCAGGAATATCGGAAATGGCTTGGGCCAAATGCAAACAGGTTTTGCGAGCTTCATTGGTGAGACGCAGATAACCCTCGTCGCCGAGAAAGTTCATCACGGCCCAAGCGGCCGCTATCGGTCCACCACTTTTGGTTCCGAGAATTCCCGATGACCCGTACACCCCGCCGAGCCAATTATCGGTAACGAAAGTCTGATAGGAGCGCTGCAATTTGTCGCAGTAAACAATGACCGAAGCCCCTTTGGCGGTGTATCCGTACTTATGCAGATCCACCGAAATACTGGTTACTCCCGGAACGCGAAAGTCCCATGGGGAAACATTTTGACCCAGTCGTTCCAAGTACGGCAGAGTGACACCGCCCATACAAGCGTCCACGTGGACATTGATGCCGTGTTTTTGTCCGAGTTGGCCGAGATCAACAATGGGATCGATAACCCCTTGGGGATATTGCGGCGCCGACCCCACGAGTAGCACGGTGCGCTCATCGATGAGAGCTTCCACGGCCTCAATATCGGCTCGCCAATGGGTATCGACCGGAGCCCGTCGACATTCGAGGCCGAAGTAATAGGCGGCTTTATCGAAAGCAGCATGAGCTGATGCCGGCAGGACCACATTGGGTTGAGTGATGCCAAACTCTCTTCGTCCGCGTTCGCGGGCGGCCTTGACGGCCATCAAAATACTTTCAGTCCCGCCGCTGGTCATGAATCCGGCACTGGCGGGCGGAGCGTGTACCCACTGTTGGACGATGGAGACCACTTTGTTCTGCATCAAACGCAGACTTGGAAACGCGTCAGTGTTTAAAGCGTTAGCCGATGAAAATGAGGCGTAGGCCTGATCAGCCAAGGCGCGAACCTCTGACCCCGCGTCATAGGCCAGTGAGAAAACACGTCCCGAAGTCCACTGCACATCATGCTCAGCCATATCTCGAAGAGACTCGATAATGGAGGCAGCAGACATTGCTTTGAGGGAGGGAGACGAATCCGGCTTCACCCACCGAACCATAGGTCACGAGTTGGCGTGCCGCCGGAGTGACACCGTTGAGACGGATCGGTGGAGGACCCATTGGCTACGGTGGAGCCGTGCCGCCTAGTGACCAATCCAACCAACCGCCGGTTATGGCCTATGACCTTGGACGGGCCCCCTTGGTCTCGGTTGAAGAAATCAATGCTTTTATTGGGGGAGAGTTTGGGGGCAATGCCAATGCCTGTGAAGAGATGGCCTTTGGCATGTCGGTCGCAGTGATGTTTCCGAGCGCTGCCTCATTGCGACCCGGGAAGATCATCAGCGGACCCACTGTGTTCAGTATTTGTGATGCGGCGTTGTTCTATGCCGCACTGTCGGCCACGGGTATGGAACCCATGACCTTGACCAGTGAAATGTCCATCCGCTTTTTGCGTCCGGCGCGTGGGGAAGTCCTTCGGGCTCGAGCGGTACTGAACAGTCTTGGTTCCCGTTCGATCGTGGGTTCGGTGGTGGCCTACACCGATGATGAACATCGACCGGTCGCCGTCGCCCAGGGGACCTACATGAGACCAAAGAGGTTATGAGGGACCTGAAATCATCGGCGGCTACTGTCGCTCTATGAGTTCAAATCCCCAAGACCGCACCAAACCGTCCATCACCGTGCCCGCCGGTGACCCGCCCACTGAACTGATCATCGAAGATCTCGAGGTGGGGACCGGAGCCGAAGCGGTGTCTGGCTGTCGCCCCGTGATGCATTACGTGGGGGTGTCGTGGAGTACCGGAAGGGAATTCGATGCCTCCTGGGATCGTCGAGACACCTTCGACTTCCGATTGGGGGCCGGCGAAGTTATTCGCGGCTGGGACCAAGGGGTGGCCGGCATGCGCGTCGGTGGTCGACGTCAGTTGACCATTCCGCCTGAACTGGGTTACGGACGCGCCGGCGCGGGCGGCGTCATCAAAGGTAATGAGACTCTGATTTTCGTGGTGGACCTCATCGACGTCAGGTGAGTGGTGGGTTCCACCGAGGCAAGTTTTCTGGTGCTGGAGCCATGTGCACATCTTTCGCCCCCATGTGTCATAACGATGATTATCGGCGCAACGAAGGATTGACAGTTCGATCACGAAGTGGCCGTGCAGCCTCTAATAACCAGTTCAAAGCCTCTTTCAGACCCGGAACTGTGAGCCGAGTGGTCTGCAGCTCGGCTTCGGTGTCGGCGACGGCGCAGGCCAATACATAAAGATCGTCATAGAGCGAATCCAGTTCTTTTCTGGTGACGACTAGTTCATCTTCGCTGATCTGCAATTCGCGGGCTCGTTGGCGCCCGACCCAGTCCCATTGACGACAAGCTTGACCGCAGAATTCTTTGGGGCGGCCGGGTCCGGGACGTGAAGGCACCAAACGTCGACACCATCGACACCGTGATTCACTTCCCCGACTCTCGGTTTCGGTTCTTTTCGTCATGACGAAATTATGCTAGGTACTTCAGTGCCAGCGATGGATGGTTGGGTCGAGCATTCCGCCGGCAGACTTGCCCGATGGCAACTGTCCCTTTGGCTCCCGAACGTTTTTTCGCCAGTGACAACAATGCCGCGGTTCACCCTGTGGTTCTGGCGGCACTGGAGAAGGCCAATCAAGGTCATGCGGTGGCCTACGGTGACGATCCTTGGACGCATGCGGCAGAGGATTCCTTTCAGGATCTTTTTGGCTGCCCCGTGCGCTCATTCATGACCTGGAATGGCACGGGAGCAAATGTGCTTGCTCTGGCCACGGCCATGCGTCCGGCCGGAGCAGTGATTTGTACCGATGTTGCTCATATCAATGTTGATGAGACGGGCGCCCCGGAGAAAATCTTGGGTAGCAAACTCATCGATGTCCCTTCGATCGCTGGTCGGATGGCCCCAGAGCAGGTGCGAGCCTGGGCTCACAACCTCGGCGTCGTGCATCACGTTCAACCCTGTGTTCTCTCGATCACCCAAAGCACCGAATGGGGGACCCTCTACTCCCCTACGGAAATTGCCGTCTTATGCGACGTTGCCCATGAACTGGGAATGATTGTTCACTTGGATGGAGCTCGCCTGGCCAATGCCACTGCGGCCCTGGGTGGAACTCGACAGACTCTTCGATCCTTCACTGTTGATGCCGGCGTTGATGTGGTGTCATTTGGTGGTACCAAAAACGGCATGATGTACGGCGAGGCGGTGGTTTACATCAATACTGCTCTCGCTGAATCGGCAGGCTTCTGGCGTAAGCAAATCACCCAATTGCCATCCAAGGTTCGCTACATTTCGGCTCAATTCTCGGCTCTGCTTAGCGATGACCTGTGGTTGGGCAATGCTCAACATGCCAATGACATGGCCCAAGTTCTCTATGAGGCGGTACGGGATGTGCCCGGAGTGGAGGTAGCTCCCCCAGTGGTCAACAGTCTTTTTCCCGCCCTCCCCCACGATTTGGCTGAGTCATTGCGGGAGTGGTCTTTTTTCTATGACTGGGATATTGCTCGTCAGCAGGTCCGTTGGATGACTTCCTGGGACACCACACCAGCCGATATAGAACAGTTCGCCGCGGGTCTGCGGTACTTCGCTACCAGGTGAAATATCCCTTTTGAGGCTGGTCCAGGCTGGTCCGCATCATGGCCTTGGAGGTCAGCCCTGGGGCCGTCAAATTTTTATTGACTGTTTGATCATTTCGGTTCTATGGTGAAAAGACCGAGTTCCATTGGGGGTACTTCGGTGTGGTACGTGGAAGCTAGGCAGGCCGGGGGGTCTTATGTCAGCGGTAGAAATCAACATTTCCCGTCATCAATCCGACGACCAGTGGATGGATAAAGGTGCCTGTCGGGGAATGACCCATCTCTTCTTTCCTTTGACTGCGGAGCGTCCTCAGGCCCGGGAACGGCGAGAAGCCATGGCCCGATCAGTGTGCGCCGAATGCACCGTGCAGACCCAATGTCGGGCTTTTGCTCGCGATCACCACGAGTACGGATTGTGGGGCGGTGAAAGCGAAGACGAGCGGCATGCTGCCGGCTATCGCTTGATTGCACCGATCGGCATTCGCGCTAACGCCAGTTAAGCCAGGTCTCAGCGCCCATCGTGGCGTAACCCTGCATCTGCGTGAGACACTTCATAGATGGAGGAAATGATCCATCGAGAGGCGTTGTCCAAAGCTTGGGAAGCCTTGGGAGATCCGCGGATCATTGTCGAGGTTTTTGATACCAGTCCACGGGTATCGACCAACACCGTGTATCGCGTCGAATTGCATGACGGGACCCGGGTCTTTGGCAAGGTTTCCAATTACGGATCGTATTTTCTCTTCGCCGAAGATCACGATCGGCTCTACCGCTGCACCGAACTTTTGCGGGGAACTCGCTATGAGAATTTTTTGGCTCCAGTACTGGGCCATGGTCATCGACCGTTCACTTGGTACAACGGTTCGTTATGGGTGGCGTTTTATGCGGAGGCCCCACGAGCCGAATCTCTTCCTCCACAGTTGACTTTGGACCAGCGTCTTTGTCTGGCTCGGGAGATTGCCTCATTCCATCGGCAATGCGATGTCATCGCACCGTCCATACCAGCAACTTCCAACAGTATTAAATCCGACGCCATACATCTCTTGGATCTTTTGTCGTCTCCTTTTGCCCCTCGTAACTTCGAACTTCCTCCTGAAGATATTGGAGTTCTATGGCGTCACACGCATGATTTCCTGATGGAACTGGAACGTATTCGTTACGACGCCTGGCATCGAATACCGGTTCTCGTTGATTGGAATCTAGGAAACTTTTCTGTCCTTTTTGATTCCTCTGGAGCGTTTTCCCTCTACTCCCGATGGGACTACGACTGGTTCCGGCTTGAGTCTCGTGTTTCGGATTTCTATTTTCTTTCGCGAGTGTCGTCGGCAACTGGTGATCGGACTCAATGGACCTACTCGCCGCACACATTGGTGGAACCGCAATTTTGCGAGTTCTTGGCGGCTTATCACCAAGTCTTTCCTTTGACCGAAGAAGAAGTGCGCTTCATCCCCGAGGCGTTTCGATTTTTCATTCTCAACTATGTGGTCCGAGAAGGAGCCCGCTTCTTCCGCCGTGACCTTTGTGTGAAATTCCGAAGCGACGCGGCGCGCTCCTATCTTCCGGCCCTTGATCGTTTTGATATCACTCCCCTTTTGCGAGCGACGGGACACGCATGAGCGCCAATCAATCAGTTACTCAGTCTGGAAGTAGTCAGTCGGGAAATTTCTCGGCTCCTCATTCGTATGACGTTGTTGTCGTGGGTAGCACCAACTTGGATCTGGTAGCCACCGTGGAGCATTTGCCTTCTCCCGGCGAAACAGTGCTGGCGACTTCGTACGCCGAGCACCCTGGAGGAAAGGGACTCAACCAGGCTGTAGCGGCTCGACGAGCCGGAGCCGATACTGCCTTCATCACTTCACTTGGCAGTGATGCTGCCGGATCCTTTCTTCATCGACTCATCGTCAATGAAAGTATTGCGGCCTACGTCAGTGATCACGATGGTCCAACCGGTAGAGCTTTGATTTCAGTTGACGAGGAAGCAGAAAACTCCATTGTGGTTGTACCTGGAGCTAACGCATATCTAACTTTGTCGGCCGTTGAATCTCAACGGCGAATATTGGAGCGGGCCAAGGTGGTGTTGTGCCAACTAGAAGTTCCCATCAGTGCAGTGGAGGCCGCACTCGCCATTGCCAAAGCCGGCGGGGCGCGCACCATTGTCAATCCGGCACCAGCTCAGGAACTGACGAGAGGTTTTTTGGAACTCTGTGATGTCATCGTGCCTAATCAACAAGAATTGGCCATGTTGGGAGGAACATCAGCCCTACTCGATTCAGGTGTGGGTACGGTCGTGGTCACTTTGGGCGCCAGAGGAATTCGCATTGTCACCCGCGAGGACGAATGGGAGATTCCCCCATACGCCGTTCGAGCCATCGATACCACCGGCGCCGGAGATGCGGCGTGTGGAGCACTGGCCGCTTCGTTGGCCCTTGGTAGTGACATCATGGTGGCCGCTCGCCGGGCCTCGGCAGCAGGAGCTTTGGCCGCTACTCGTCAGGGAGCGGTTCCTTCACTTCCGTTTCGTGAAGAGATCGATACTTTGGTTCCCTAACAAAAGCCACTGCTGACCATCCATCAATGTCGTATTGATTGACCATCACTAACGGCGCCAAGGCCGCACTCACGTGATCAAATTGGCCACTCAAGACTCCACTGATGATCAACGTTCCTTGAACCGATAGCAGCCGTAGAAATTGGGGGGCCAGGCTGACAAGGACCGGGGCGAGGATATTGGCCGTGATGACCTCGAATCCTTGTGGGAATTGATGGAGTAAATCTTCGGCAACATCATCATCAAGTTCAGTGATCTTCACCTGCCATTGTTCGGCGACTTCGTTTGCTTGGGCATTGGCTTGCGATATTGCATCTGATGCTGGATTGATATCTATACCGAGGGCTTGGCGTGCCCCAAACTTCAGGGCGGCAATTCCGAGGATGCCACTTCCACATCCCACGTCAAGAACCGTTGATTGAGGTGTGATCGAGGATCGCAAAAGTTGTAACGAGGCACGCGTGGTGGGGTGATCGCCTAATCCGAACGTGGCACCAGGTTCGATAAAGAGAACGTGAGTCGGTGACGTATCAAGGTCTTTTGGATTCTCGATCCATGAAGGAACGACAACGAGATCGTCTCCGATACGAACTGGTTGGGAAAAGGCCCGCCAACTATTGGCGACGTTGTCATCAATCTCATGAAATGAGAAGCTGACCGCGTCATCCAGGTTGAATTCGCTGAGGGCTTGTATCAGGAGACGCTCTGTTTCGGCGCGGTCGTCGCCAAGTGTGGTGCGCAATATGGCGCGGTCCAGATCTGCTGGCAATTCTTCGATGGCCATGACCCCGAGATGCCAGAGACGATCACTGATGACCTCTACGAGATCAATGGGGCACGAGATATCCACGGTCAGAGTCATCGTGAATCGATCGTCTGTAAATAGCCGTCGAGAGAGATTTACGGCGTGCCGTTTGGCGGTGTGTAGATTTCGCGGTCATCTAGTAGACGAAGTTCGTCGCGGTATCGCTGAGCCCGCGACACATATGAGGCGGCCCCAAGGGCAATATCTGAAGCTCGAGCCCGACCCTCTTTAATGACTGCCGGCGATCCAACGGCGAGGGCTCCCGAGGGAACTTCAGTTCCGTTGAGGACTACGGAGTTGGCGCCGACAATGGCACCAGTTCGCACGATGACCCGATGCAGAACCACCGAACCGTTGCCCACCAAAGAGCCATCCTCAATAGTGCAACCTTCGAGATGAACAATATGGCCAATTACACAGTCATTGCCCACCACGGTTGGAAACACGTGGGTGGTGTGTAGAACCGAGCCGTCCTGGATGGAACTTCTCTCTCCAATGATGATGTCACCATCGTCGCCCCGCAGGACTGCTCCAGGCCAAATAGAACTTCCGGCGCCAATATGAACTGATCCGATGATGACGGCGTCAGGGTGGATGTAGGCATCGGGATGAATGGTGGGACGACGGTCTCCAAGGGCGTAAACAGGCACGGGCCGACCTTACTCTGCTCCGTTAGGCCCCTCAGGCTGAAAGGGACGCATAGCCAAGGCGGTGATACCACATGATGTCCAGCCAGAGGCTCACGATAGGGTTTGAAGCCATGTCCCGCCGGATCGATATTGAATTGACGAGCACCCGCCCTGATGGAACTTGGACCTGGCGCGCTGCCGGGGCTCGGGAACCTAAAGGAGTCCTCAGCGGCACAGTGCTGCCCTCTGGAGCAAAGAGCGGAGATGTGCTGAAAGTCGATGCCGAGTTCGATATTGATGGCATCACCATCCTGGGCGTGGTTCAAGGTCGCGTCAAAGTTGAAAAGAAAGAAGTCATCGCTCTGGTTGGCAATGACAAACCCTTTGAACCCGTGACTCAGCAGTTGGCCCGTCGCTCCGGCGGAGATCGTAAAGATCGCCCTGGTCGTCCGGACCGCCGCGATAAAAAGGATCGCCCGACTGGTGATGGAAAGGATCGACCCCGTCGTCCGAGTGGTGAACGATCGGATCGCCCGGCAACTCGTCAGCGTCCTCGTTTTGAGGCTCCCCCGGAACTTCCTCAGCGTCCACGACCTAAGCGTCTCAAAGCGGGGTCCGTGAATCGTAAAGCGGTTCTAGAAGAACTGCCCGCCGATCAGCGTCCTATTGCTGAACTGGCTCTGCACGGTATGCAAACCGTGCGTCAAAAATTGAAAGAAGCCAACGCGAAATTGACCGAGCAGGGTCAACCGACCATGCCCGAACAAAGTGTGTTGCAAATGGCCGAAAATCTTCTCCCCCGCTTGCGCGTGGCGGATTGGCTTGATCGTGCCCAGGCTGCCAAAAAGGATCTTGCCGAGTTGGATCTCAAAGATCTGCGCAGTGTGGTGGCGGCCGCTAACGATCCTGTTATCGAACGGGCCGAGCAGTGTCGTGAATTGGTGGCCGAGCTACGTCAAGGTTTGACCACTCGAGCCGAAGAGGAGTATCGCCACTGGCTCGAAGATATCGAAGCAGCATTGGGCGTTGGACGCATTGTGCGGGCGCTGAAATTGTCGGGTCAACCTCCGAAGGCTGGAGCCATCTTCCCTGATGTGCTCGGTCGTCGATTGAGTGAAGCCACATCGGCAAGTTTGGTGGCTGACGCTCTCCCCGATCGTTGGATTGCCGTCTTGGAAGCAGTCGCCTTTGCCCCGATTCGGACCTTGGTCACCGTGACGTCCAAGCCGGAGACTTTGACTCCTGAATTGGTCAAGACAGTCCAGCGCTTGGGCTCACTAGTTCCTCAGATCGCCTCTGCTCTTGGCGTTGAGGCGACATCGACTAACAACTCACCCAAACCACTTCGCCCCGCCCGACCCGCTGGTAAGGGCGGCCCGGCCAAGAAACTCCCACCGCGCCCGCCGGTGAAACCAACCACCCAAGCCGCTCCAGTCGAGCCAGCTCCAGTCGAGCCAGCCGTTGCCGAGCCGGCCCCGGTCGTTGCCGAGCCAGCCGCTGTCGAGCCAGCCCCTGCCGAGCCAGCCCCTGTCGAGCAAGCCCCAGTCGAAGCCGTCATCGAGACCGAGGCAACCCCCACCGCGGAGTAGTTCAAGGGTTGGTCTGGAGCCTTCCCGTCCCACTACGGTCGCTGGTATGAGCGACACCGCAGCATCTTCAATTGTCACCTACTCCACCGAGGGTCGGATTGGCATTATCACCTTGAATCGTCCAGACGCCCGCAATGCCATCAATGGTGATGTTGCTCGGGGCGTCGAAGCGGCCCTCGATCAGTTGGAAGCCGACGATGAGGTGTGGGTCGGCATTCTCACGGCCAATACCGAGGGTCAAGATCGTCCGGTTTTTTGTGCGGGGGCCGATCTCAAGGCCATTAACTCGGGTCAAGCTGGAGACCTCTCCACCAAACGAGGCGGATTCGCCGGATTCGTCTATCGAGAACGGCGTAAGCCGATCATCGTGGCTGTGGACGGTTTGGCTACCGCTGGAGGCTGTGAGATCGTTCTGGCGGCC
>JBJOFA010000022.1:0-9501 GCA_046049015.1 Actinomycetota bacterium
CATCACCTCTGAAAATCAGGGTTCGATGAAAATGCACTCGCCGGGGCACTCTTCGGCCGACTCGATCACGCCGTCCAACTGGCCATCGGGGATATTGGCCATGCCATCGCCACCCTGGGGGTTGCCTTTAGCCGTGGCATAGATCTTGTCGCCCTCTTTGACGTAGGCCAGACCGTCGTCTAGAAGGGTGAACACATCGGGAGCGATCTCTTCGCAGAGACCATCACCAGTGCAGAGATCCTGATCGATCCAAACCTTCATGAGACTTATGTGCTCCTTCTGAGTGACATTGATCTGGTCCAGTATTTCGGACCCCAACAAGAAATGCCTGCGAATTGTCTTTGCTGCTAACTGCTGTCAAGCCAATACGGGGCATTTCAGATTCCCATGATACATAAGACCGGCCGAGGAATTGGACTCTGGGACATGTTTCGCACGGTGAGCGGATGTAGTTTTTGACTCATACCGATGGAGGAGGGCGTTGTGGCAGGTGATGAAAGCCCAGACAAGGAGCTTTCCGAGGCCTATTCAGACCGGGTTCTTGAACCCGAGTTGTCTCCAGCCATCGACCCGGCAACCGAAGTTGAACTCTTACGTCGTCGATTGGCTGATACTCCGCGTCGAGTTCGTCAGTTGGAAGAACGCCTCCTTGAAACCAAAGGGCAGTTGGCCCAGGAGTCGGCCAAGAATGAGCGGCTCAGCTCAACTCTGAGAGAGGCCCGGGAGAATATCGCCACGTTGCGCGAGGAAGTTGACAAACTTTCTCAACCACCTTCGGCCTATGGAATCGTGGTCGGCAAAAACGAGGATGGAACTGCCGACGTTCTCACTAGTGGTCGGAAAATGCGGGTAAATCTTCATCCCGAGATTGATTTCGAAATCCTTGAACGAGGGGCAGAAGTGGTCCTCAATGAGAGTTTTAATGTCGTCACCGCCCGCACCTCTGAAGGTGTCGGTGAAGTCGTGACCATTAAAGAAATTCTTGAAGACGGAATTCGGGCCATTGTTATAGGTCGTACCGATGACGAAATGGTCTGTGAGTTGGCTGACGTTTTACGCGGTGTCCACTTACGCAATGGCGACACCGTCCGCTTGGATCGCCGCTCCAACCTCTTGTTGGAAAAATTGCCGCGCCCCGAAGTTGAAGATCTACTTCTTGAAGAAGTACCTGACGTGAGTTATGCCGATATCGGTGGACTGGATCACCAAATTGAGCAAATCGCCGACGCGGTGGAATTGCCTTTCCTCCATCATGATCTTTTTGCCGAATACCAACTACCCGCCCCTAAAGGAATTTTGCTCTACGGGCCTCCAGGTTGCGGCAAAACCCTGATTGCCAAAGCAGTGGCCAACAGTTTGGCGAAGAAAGTGGCAGCCCGGAATGGCGATGAAAAGGGTCGGAGTTACTTCATCAACATCAAGGGCCCCGAGTTACTGAACAAATACGTCGGCGAAACTGAACGACAGATTCGTTTGGTCTTCCAAAGAGCTCGGGAAAAGAGCGAAGAGGGTTGGCCGGTCATTGTCTTTTTCGATGAGATGGACTCCATGTTTCGAACCCGAGGCTCGGGAATCTCATCGGATATGGAATCCACTATCGTTCCTCAGTTGCTGGCGGAAATCGACGGAGTGGAAAGCCTGAAAAACGTCATTGTTATTGGTGCCACGAACCGCGAGGACCTCATCGATCCAGCTATTTTGCGACCGGGACGCTTGGACGTGAAGATCAAAATTGATCGGCCAAATGAGCAAGCGGCTCGTCAAGTTTTTGCTCGTTACCTCACCGATGAGATTCCGTTGTCAATCAGAGAAGTTCAGAACTATGGCTCAGTCGACCTGGCCTTGACCTCAATGATCGGCAGCGCGGTAGAGGCCATGTATCGCGAGGACGAGTCCAACCGTTTTCTCGAGGTGACCTACGCCAACGGGGATCGCGAGATTCTTTATTTCAAAGATTTTGCTTCGGGGGCGATGATCGAAAACATCGTTCGTCGAGCCAAGAAATTAGCCATTAAACGTTTAATTGCCGGCGGAGAAAAGGGCATTCAAGTGGCCGATCTAGTTGACTCCATTCGCCAAGAGTTCCGCGAGCATGAAGATCTACCCAACACCACTAATCCTGACGATTGGGCCAAGATTTCCGGCAAAAAGGGCGAACGTATCGTTTTCATACGCACGCTGATCAATCCGGCCAATGACAACCCTGGTCTGGCTGGCGGACGCGCTATCGAGCGCAATGCCACTGGTCAGTATCTCTAGGTTTATCTGAGGTATTGAGTGGCTATTCCCAAGGTCTGTGGAATCGAAACTGAGTATGGGATCATCGTCAAAGATGGTGATTCAAACCCGGTGACAGCGTCGTCAGCGTTGATCAACGCCTACATCACCGAGTCGAGCGCTCCCGCCGAGTGGGATTTCGAACATGAACGACCGGGCAACGACGCCCGAGGCTTCAGCATGGACACCGACCTTTATCCTGAAATCGAGTACCACATGGTTAATGCGGTTCTCACCAATGGAGCCCGCTATTACGTCGATCACGCTCACCCTGAAATCTCTACGCCGGAATGTCGTACGGCTTCCGAGGTGGTGACCTTTGATCGAGCGGCCGAGGAAATCGTTCGCCGATCAATGCGTTTGGTGACGCCATATCTCACTGATGGCGCCTCCATCGTGCTCTACAAAAACAACAGCGACGGAAAAGGGAACAGTTATGGGTGCCATGAAAACTATCTTCTAGCCCGTGATGTGCCCTTTGGTCGCTTGGCATCTCAGATCACCCCCCATTTTGTGACGCGACAGGTTTTCACAGGAGCCGGCAAAGTGGGTTGCGAGTTACCTGGATCGGCCTTTGACGATGTCCCTTTTCAATTAAGTCAGCGGGCTGATTTTTTTGAAGAGGAAGTTGGTTTAGAGACAACTTTGAAGCGGCCAATCGTCAACACCAGAGACGAGCCTCATTGCGACCCCCAGAAGTATCGACGTCTGCATGTGATCGTTGGGGACGCCAATATGTCCGAAATTGCCACCTTTCTCAAGGTTGGCACAACATCCATAGTCTTGTCGATGATCGAGGACAACGTTCTGAACATCGATCTCTCTTTGGCACATCCCGTGCCGGCGATTCGTCAAGTGAGTTATGACGTAACACTGCAACAAACCTTGTTGCTGCGTTCCGGGGCAAGAATGAGCGCCCTCGATATCCAGTGGGCGTTTCTTGAAATGGCGCGTAAGTACGAGCGTTCACATGGTCTCGAATCGGTTGGTGTCGAGGACGGTTCAATGATCCTGGAGCTTTGGGAATCCGTTCTCGAGGGTCTGTCGAATGACCCCTCAACTGTTGCCGACATTGTTGATTGGGTTGCTAAAAAGCGAGTTCTGGATGCATTTGCTGATCGACATCAAATCTCCATAGGGGACCCGCGACTGAAAGCAATCGATCTTCAATATCACGACATGCGATCTGAAAAGTGTCTGGCGGAGCGGGTCGGGTTACGTACGATGACCGAACCAGACAACGTTCGTCGGGCCACCAGTGAGCCGCCAGAGACCACACGGGCTTATTTCCGAGGGGTCTGCCTGACCCGCTGGCCCGATCAGGTCGTAGCTGCTAACTGGGATTCAATGGTCTTTGACATCGGCAACGATCCTCTTCGCCGGGTTCCCATGATGGAACCCCTGCGTGGTACTCGAACCATGGTGGGCGATCTTTTGGACACGTCGGAGAGTTTGAGTGATTTGCTGGACCGTTTGGCTACCTGACGGTGGCGAAGGGTCCTTTGGCTGGCAGGATTGAGCAGTTGTTTCCGAGTCAAGGAGGTCTCTGATGGCAGAGCGTGTTCAACGGCAGAAGCCTGGTGCCGACCGTTCAACTCCCGCGCCCCAAGAATCTGCGGCTTCTTCTGAACAGGGCGAGAAATTGAAAGCCGAATTGGATGACTTGTTGGACGAAATCGACGAGGTTCTGGAAAGCAATGCCGAGGACTTCGTGAAGTCGTACATTCAAAAAGGCGGTGAGTAGACGGTGGTTGCGCCACTCTTCAACCCGGGATCTGATCCCGGGAGCAGCTTTACGGCCTTATTGCGCAAAGTTGGTTTGGACCCTTTCAATGGGATCGACCACTACGAAGGCAACGTTCCGGTGGCTCCCCATGCCACCACAGTCTTGGCCTTGCGCTTTAAAGATGGGGTGGTCATGGCTGGAGATCGCCGAGCCACCATGGGTAACCGTATTGCCAATCGCGAAATGGAAAAAGTAGTTCCTGCCGATCGGTTTAGCGGGGTCGCAATTTCGGGGACCGCCGGTGTGGCCATGGACATGATCAAGATTTTTCAGTTGCAGTTGGAGCACTATGAGAAGCTCGATGGTCGTTCGATCAGCCTCGAAGGCAAGGCCAATCAACTGTCACAGATGGTCCGGTCCAATCTCCCGGCGGCCATGCAGGGTCTAGCGGTCTTACCAATCTTTGCTGGATACGACTTGGCGCGCCGTACGGGACGCTTATGGGATTTCGATATCACCGGCGGACGCTACGAGGAACGGGACTTTGTGGCCACAGGTTCAGGGGGCGGTCCGGCGGCAACAGTTTTGAAAGTTGGATTTCGCTCCGATTTGGATCGGGACACCGCTATTGACCTGTCATGTGAGGCCTTATGGGAGGCCGCCGATGTCGATTCAGCAACCGGGGGCCCCGATGTACTGCGCGGGATTTATCCAGTTGTCGCCACCATCACCAGCGAAGGGTGGGTTCGCGCCACCGAAGAGGAGTTGGCTCGGCGATTCGAAGTCTTAGCAGCTCGTCGACGATCGATTCAACAAGGTCCATCATTATGAATCAGCCTTTTTATGTAGCACCAGAACAATTGATGAAGGACCGCGCCGACTACGCGCGCAAAGGAATCGCCCGGGGACGTGCACTGGTGGCGGTTCAATATCGCGATGGCGTAGCAGTGGTTGCCGAAAATCCATCTAATACCCTGCGCAAAGTCAGCGAGATTTACGATCGAATTGCTTTCGCTGGTGTCGGCAAGTACAACGAATTTGATCAGCTGCGCCGTTTTGGCGTTCGTAACGCCGATATTCGCGGTTATCAATACTCCCGAGATGACGTGGAGGCTCGCAGTCTGGCTAATGAATACGCCCAAATCTTGGGTCAAACCTTCACCCACGACGTGAAACCTTTCGAAGTTGAGATCCTGCTCGTTGAAGTTGGTCTTGATCGATCAGGGGATCAACTTTTTCACATCATGTACGACGGAACTTTGATGGATGAACAGGGGCTCAGCGTCCTTGGCGGAGATGCTGAGGCCATTGACCAACGCCTGCGAACCCAATGGGCCGCCGATGATGACCTTGGTGCAGCAATTCGTAAGTGCGTAGCGGCGCTCTCTGGTCCGGATCGAAAACTCTCAGCAGATGATCTTGAAGTGGCTCATCTGAGTCGAACGAACGGCCGTCGTTGTTTCGAGCGCATTGCCGATGCGGAAATCGCCGAGATTCTTGCTAATTCTTAGTTAGCCGTACTGCTCCGTTTCACGGTACGTTTCTTATATGGACCGGCGCATCTACGGGCTGGAGAATGAATACGGCATTACCTGCACCCTGAGGGGACACCGACGTCTCAGTCCCGATGAGGTAGCTCGATACTTGTTTCGCAAAGTGGTCAGTTGGGGCCGAAGTTCCAATGTTTTCTTAGAGAATGGGTCAAGGCTGTATTTGGATGTCGGTTCGCATCCGGAATACGCCACACCCGAATGCGACTCGCTGTACGACGTCGTCGTACACGACAAAGCTGGCGAACGTATTCTTGAAACTTTGGTCATCTCCGCCGAAGAACGCTTACGGGAGGAGGGGATACGCGGCACTATTTATCTCTTCAAGAACAACACTGACTCTGCTGGCAATAGTTATGGTTGCCACGAGAACTATCTCACAAGTCGAGATGATGATCTCGGAGCCCACTCATCAGTTTTGATTCCCTTCTTGGTTTCGCGTCAGATTTACACCGGAGCCGGAAAGATCGTGCAAACAGCTCGAGGTCCGGTGTATTCAATAACTCAACGTGCTGATCACATTTGGGAAACGATGTCTTCGGCAACCACCCGTAGCCGCCCCATCATCAACACTCGCGACGAACCCCATGCTGACGCCGAAAAGTATCGTCGCCTACACGTGATTGTTGGCGACTCCAATATGAGCGAGTACTCCACTTTTGTCAAAGTGGGCGCCACTGCTTGTATCTTGCGCATGCTCGAGGATCCTCATGTCGTGCTACGAGATATGACCCTAGAAAATCCCATTCGGGCCATTCGCGAAATTAGTCACGACACAAGTTGCCGTCGGACCGTCAATCTGGCTAACGGACGCGAGGTGAGTGCTCTAGACATTCAGCGCGAATATTTGGATAGAGCCTTGCGCTATGCAGAGACCAAAGGTTTCCCCCCGTTAGAGCAGAAAGCTTTGGAAATGTGGGAGCACTGTGTCACCAGCATTGAAAGAGACCCGTTGAGCCTGGACCGCGAGGTGGATTGGGTGATCAAACATCGCCTCATGACTGCCTACGGCGAAAAACACGGGGTTGGATTCGAGGATCCCCGTTTGCAGTTGATCGACCTTCAATATCACGATGTGATGCAGGACCGCGGTTTGTTTTACAAACTGCAACAGCGCGGTCTGGTGGAGACGATGTGCAGTCCGGACGATATTGAAGTTGCCGTGGAAACGCCTCCCCAAACCACTCGAGCTCGGCTACGAGGAGAGTTCATTCGGGCTGCGAAATTACACAAAAGGGACTACACCGTTGATTGGGTTCATCTGAAGCTCAATGACCAGGCCCAGCGGACAGTTCTTTGTAAAGACCCCCTGAAGAGCCGGGATGAACGGGTAGAAAAGCTCATTGCCTCCCTAGGTTGATGGTTTTGAATGACTGGTTTAGCCCTACAGCAGGCGATACCGTAAGTCGGGCAGGAAAGCGAAAAGGGCCACGTGAGCAAATCCAGTACCGATATGGAATATTCCACCGACAAATCCTCTCGTAGTTGGGCTGGGTTGTGGGCCATAACAGAGTGGATTGTCGTGGTGGTCATTGCCATCAGCGCGGCTTTTCTCATTCGCACTTTTCTTTTTCAGCAGTACTACATCGATGGTCCCAGTATGCAGACCACCCTTATGCCCCAAAACCGGGTCCTGGTCAACAAAATGTCCTATCGACTCCACGATGTCAATCGAGGTGACGTGGTGGTTTTTGACCGGGTTGTCGGCGAGAAGCACGACGATCTCATCAAACGGGTGATTGGGCTACCTGGTGAAACCGTGGAGATCAAGTCGTGTGTTATCTACATCGATGGAAAGTTGTTGGAAGAGCCCTATCTCGATCCGGTCCAGGTTGCCCAGACTGACCTTCGCAACCGTTGCGGGGATTACGTGGACCGAGAGGCAGAAGTAGTTCCCGCTGATCATGTCCTAGTGATGGGTGATAATCGGGTTCAAAGTTTTGATAGTCGGGCCTTTGGGCCGATCGAAATTGACATGATCCGTGGGCGGGCCTTTGTCAGCATTTGGCCCCGAAGTGGTTGGTCGTGGCTGTAGTTCCGTTACTTCTTCAAAAAGTCGTCGTCCCGCGGTAGCGCTCCAAGGCGTCAACTAAACGATCGGGGTAGTCGCAAAAGACCCCGTCCAGTCCCATACGAAGTCCGTCTTCCAAGACGTAATCGAATTGCATGTCCCACCCCAAGGCATAACGATCGAATCGATGTACTAGGGCCACCAAGCCGCCATTCCAGTCGGAATGATGCATATTGAGTGCGTCGACTCCAAGGTCTTTAAGCCGCGCCGCTCGACGTTCGGTACCTTCTCTAATTTTGGTGAAGCGGGTTGAATCCACGAGTCGCGCCGAGGTCAGCGGGCGCCAGGTAGCCACCACATCGATCTCGGGATGACAGAGCCAAACCTGCTCTTCCAGAGCCGGACGTGTGCTCCTAATATCCGACAGGGTGGCCGAGAATGCAGCGGGATCCTTCACATCCAAAGACAGTTGGTACGAACCTGGACAATGATCCAAGAGTTCGGCGAGTGTTGGGATATGTGCCGGGAGGGCCGACCGCTCGACCTCGGAAATCGGGAGTTTGCGACCTCGTCGACGCACCAGGCCGTCATGATCAAGGATGGCTTGTCCGTCCTTAGTTACCCAGACATCACTTTCTAGGCCCGTGGCCCCTAATCGAAGGGCCAGGGCGAATGCTTCCAATGTGTTTTCCTCGGCATAGGCCCGCGCCCCGCGATGAGCAAATCCAATAGGCGGGTTGACCAGGGAGGGGAGGAGTTGTTGCACCAACGTTGATGTTAATTCGCAGAAAGGTTGGAACCGGTTCTAGGTGGAGGTTCCCTAGAATTGCAGAGTGTTCAACCTGTCGGGCAGCGAGATCGTGGTCATCTTGCTGCTGGCACTCATTGTTCTTGGACCCGAAAAGTTGCCCGACGCCATTCGGCGATTCGGGCGGATCTACGGCGAACTTCGCAAGATGGGAACGGGATTTCAAAGTGAGTTTCGTAACGCCTTTGATGAACCCATGAGAGAACTTCGCGAGACGGCCCAACTCACTCGGGACGCCGTCATGAATCCCATCAACACTGTTCCTGACGACCAACCTGCGGATCCATCAGAAGTCGCAGAAAGCGGCACGGACCGCTCCATGAATGACGATCCCGAAAATTTGGCCGGCGACGACGGACAGGCTCCCTCCTGAGATGAAGTTCAATCCTCTACGCCGTAAACCCGCTGAATCGCCCGCTCAGTCCGAGGTGATGACCTTGACTGAACACCTACGGGAATTGCGTTCACGAATTATTCGCGCCAGCTTGGCCGTGGCCTTAGGAGTTATCGCCATTCTGGCTTTTTACGATCCGGTATTGCGTTTTATCCGACAACCATACGACCGGCTATGCGAGCGTCGACCCGACTTAGTAAACAATTGCGACCTTTACTCACTTGGTCCTCTTGACGGGTTCAACGCCCGCCTTCGTATCGCTCTCTACGGTGGATTAATTCTGGCCCTGCCGGTTTTGCTGTGGCAGATATGGAAATTCGTCGTACCAGCTCTGCACGCCAAAGAGAAGCGTTACGCCATACCGTTCATTTTGTCGGCGGTGGGTTTTTTCCTGATCGGCGGCTTTTTGGCTTATCAGACTCTCGATAAAGGACTTGAATTCTTAGTGGCCTGGTCTGGAAGCGACGTTGAACAGGCCTATCAAATCACCAAATATGTGAGCCTGGTCGCTCTGATGATTGCCGCCTTCGGTATCGGATTTGAATTCCCGGTCCTCTTGGTTTTCTTTCAATTGGTGGGGGTTCTTAGGCCTCGTCAACTTATTGACAATTGGCGGGTCGCCATCGTCTCGATTTTTGTTTTGGCCGCGGTCATAACTCCGTCGGGCGATCCCATTACTTTGCTGGCTCTTTCAATTCCACTCATAATTTTGTATTTTCTTGCGGCGCTGGTTGG
>JBJOFA010000023.1:0-9283 GCA_046049015.1 Actinomycetota bacterium
CAAAGCATGGGCACATTCAAGAGCCGGAATGATTCCTTCAGTACGAGCCATCAACTGAAACGCTTCGATGACTTCATCGTCGGTCACGGTTGGGTACTCGGCGCGACCTATGGATGCCAAGTACGAATGCTCCGGACCCACCCCCGGATAATCCAGTCCTGCTGATACCGAGTGGGCTTCGAGAACCTGTCCGTACTCATCCTGCATGAGATAACTGCGCATGCCGTGTACCACACCAGGTTGACCACGACCCACCGCAGCACCACCGGCTGGTTCGACACCGATCAAACGCGCCGGAGTATCCACAAAACCAGAAAAGATTCCTAGGGCGTTCGAGCCGCCACCAACGCAAGCCACCACTACATCGGGAACCCGACCGTAGCGCTCCTGAGTCTGGGCGTACGCCTCCCGACCGATGACTCGATGAAATTCGCGGACCATCCATGGATAGGGATGAGGACCCATGACCGAGCCCAAGCAGTAATGAGTGGTCTCCACAGTGGCTACCCAATCGCGCATAGCTTCGTTCACGGCGTCTTTGAGAGTGCGGCTTCCACTATGCACCGCTTCAACTTCGGCTCCGAGAAGTTTCATCCGAAACACGTTCAAAGCCTGTCGCTCGACGTCGACAGCTCCCATATAGACCTTGCACTGCAAACCCATAAGAGCCGCAGCAGTTGCCGAGGCCACGCCGTGCTGTCCCGCTCCCGTTTCGGCCACGATGCGCTTTTTACCCATACGCTTAGCCAGCAGTACTTGCCCCAGAACGTTGTTGATTTTGTGAGAACCAGTGTGATTCAAATCCTCGCGCTTCAACACCAACTTGATTCCCAGCTGAGCCCCAAGTTGATGGCACTCGGTCAGCATCGATGGTCGTCCGGCGTATTCCTGGAGAACTTGATCAAGGTCACCGCGAAAGATGGGGTCCGCCCATGCAGCGCGGAATGAAGCCTCTAACTCCTGGCAAGCCGGCACAAGGGTCTCGGGGACGAATCGTCCTCCGAATTCTCCGAAACGCCCGCTTTCAGACGGTTCCGACATAATCGATTGGGTTGGAAGCGACATGATCTCCTCGACTTCTTCAATTCAGCAACGACTAGATCCCCAAGAGGATCAGCTCGCGACGTAGTTCCATGTTCGCACCTCAAAAGCCATTCTGCTCAGCCGGTCGCCAAGATCAGAAGTGGTCCAAGGTCACCTTGAAAGGTCACTCCTCGGCCCAGTCATAGGGGAAGTCCTCTCCCTCTATGGGCCGGTGATCGGCCTCGAGTCCGGCATCAGCTCCACCAGGTGCCACGGCGCGGGCATTGGCTATGAAACGACGTAACTTCAGGGCGTCTTTTCGACCCGGCGCCGACTCCACTCCACTGGAGACATCGACACCCCAGGGTCGGACATATTCAATAGCCGCCGCCACATTGTCGACAGTCAAGCCTCCAGCCATGATGAGGCGAACCCCAGAGGGAATTTCGTCCGTTAAACGCCAATCAAAAATCTTTCCGGAGCCCGGCTCTGGAGCATCCACCAGAATCAAATCCGTTCCGAACTGATTGGCGATTCGAGCCTCCCGGGAGCCGGCAGCCACCGCTTTGATGACCCAGCGCACGTTCTCTGATACTGCGGCCACAGTGGTACGAGGTTCGTGACCATGAAGTTGTACGGCCTTCACTCCAGAGCGTGATACGACATCAAATATCCGGTCCGGCAAGTCATCTCGAAAGACACCCACAGTCAAAATCTCCGGCGGGAGTCGGCGCGTGATGTCAAAGACCAATTGGGGGGCAACCTGCCGGGGCGAGGGCGCGAAAACGAACCCGACCGCATCGGCACCCATGGCCACTGCCAGTAAGGCGTCCTCCTCATTCGTGATGCCACAAATTTTCACGAACACGTCCGTACCGTACTAGTCGTTAATGGAAATCCCGGGTTATTTAACTCAATCCATTCGCAAGGGTCCCGAATTTCAGGCTGTCTTTGTCAAACAGAACGTAATTGACGCACTGCTAGGGCCGGATCGGACGATGTCACGAGCGACTCTCCAACCAAGATGGCTTGGTAACCAGCATCACGCAGTCGACGCGCATCATCAACGCCGCGGACGCCACTTTCAGCCACTCGCACAGCATGACTAGGGATCAGGTCACCCATGCGGACTGCCCGATCATGATCCACGGCAAAAGTCACGAGATCGCGCTGATTGACTCCAATGAGATTTGCGCCCACGGCCAAAGCCCGATCAAGTTCGGCTTCATCATGAATCTCAACCAGCACATCGAGACCGATTTGCTGAGCCAGTTCGTGGAACTCTCTCAGTTCAGCATCATTCAAGGCCGCCGCTATGAGCAAGACACAATCTGCACCCATTAGCCGAGCGTCACAGACATCATGTGCTGACACGGTGAAATCCTTGCGCAAGACCGGCAACGTTGAGGCTTGACCAGCAACCTGGAGATCCTCCGGCGACCCCCCGAAGAAAGCCACGTCGGTAAGAACTGACAAGCACGACGCCCCGCCGTCCTCGTAGGCCCGAGCTAAAACTGCTGGATCCAATCCGGGAGCAAGTTCACCTTTTGATGGGGAGCGACGTTTGATCTCACTGATCACCGCCAGACCGGTAGATGCGTCTTGAATTAATCGGGCGCGAAAGCCCCGTGTGGGCTCAAGAACCGCACATTGCTCGATCAAAGTGGCAATCTCGCGCCCATCGCTACTGGCAGCAGTGCGATGGGCTTCGAGAATGCGATCTAGATACGTCGACTGACTCGGCACCTGTGGTCAGGCTCCTTTGCCGCCAATGGGTCCAAGAAAGGTGAGTTCCGGACGACCACCGACAAAGGGTGCCAGGGCCGGACCGAGAGCCTTAAAGGCATCTGATCCCATGTGAGCATTGAGAGCATCCTGCGATTCATACAACTCGTACATGTACAAGGCATCGGCATCATTGGGATCGGTGTGCAAGATGTAATAGATAGTGCCGGCCTCGCCCTTAGCGGTCTCCAAGCCAACCTCGAGTGCCTTGGCCAAATCATCACGCTTGCCCGGTGCGGCCGGAATTTTCGCCCATACTGCAACTTTTGCCATCTTCATTCCTACCTTTACTCATCCTCCGACCCCCAGTGGGCCGAAATCTATTATTTGTTTCGCATCCCAGTTTGAACTGACATGCGCTGACTTTGAACCGTAGACGGTAGGGACTCCGTCTCAGAATCCGAGACGGGAGCGCAACTCCGCTTCGAGGTTGGAAATAGAAACCCGGACCTGATCAGTGGTGTCCCGATCGCGAATTGTCACGGCGTCATCTTCAAGGGAGTCGAAGTCGACAGTGACACATAAGGGCGTCCCAATTTCGTCCTGACGCCGGTACCGCTTACCGATGGATTGCGTGTCGTCGTACTCAACCATGTAGCGCTCGCTCAGTTCATTGAAAATACGTCGCGCCAGTGGAGTAAGGGTGTCTTTTTTGCTCAACGGCAAGATGGCCACCTTGTACGGAGCCAAACGAGGATGCAAACGCAAAACCGTACGAGCTTCCCCGCCAACTTCATCTTCCTCATAGGCAGCCAAGAGGAACGCGGCCATGGCCCGGTTGACCCCAGCGGCTGGTTCGATGACAAACGGAACGTAGCGTTCGTTCGTGGACTGATCAAAATAATCGAGGCGTTGTCCCGAGTGAGTGGAATGCTGATTGAGGTCGAAGTTGGTCCGCTGGGCAATACCTTCCAATTCTCCCCAACCCCAGGGATAAGCGAACTCCACATCGGCCGTACCCGCTGAATAGTGACTGAGCTCATCGGCATCGTGATCTCGCAGGCGCAGCATCTCAGCCGGAATACCGAGATCGATGTACCACTGCAGACGTTCACGGCACCAGAAGTCGTACCACTTCGGACCTTCGGCGGGAGGGACGAAGAACTCCATCTCCATCTGCTCGAATTCGCGGGTTCGGAAGATGAAGTTGCCCGGAGTGATCTCATTGCGGAAACTCTTGCCTACTTGGGCAATCCCAAAGGGCGGCTTTTTGCGACTGGTCTGCAACACGTTGGCGAAGTTGACGAACATCCCTTGAGCAGTTTCGGGTCGGAGATAAACCTCGGCTCCAGATCCCTCGACCGGTCCGGCAAAAGTTTTGAACATCAAGTTGAAAGCACGAGCCTCGGTCAAGCTGTCCTTGGCCCCACAATTTGGACACGTTTGCTTATCTTCTAGATGATCTTCCCGAAAACGTTGTTTACAGGACCTGCAATCCACCAACGGGTCGCTGAAGTTAGCCAGGTGCCCACTGGCTTCAAAGACCTGAGGAGGGCCAAGGATGGCCGCATCGATCAAAACCACGTCATCTCGCTGTTGCACCATGGTGCGAATCCAGGATTCACGCACATTGCGCAACATGAGCGACCCCAACGGGCCGTAGTCATAACTTGACCGGAATCCCCCATAAATTTCGGCCGAAGGGTAGACAAATCCACGGCGTTTGCACAGATTGACGATCTGATCAAGGTCCGATGCGGGCATAGGCGACCAGGCTAGGCCCCCAGGTCTATTTTTCGGGGTCGATTCTTAGGATTGATCAGCGGGCGGTGATTTCACCGGACTTGGCTGGGCTCACCGATGTTCGAAGATGGTGACCGACCGCAGTCGACGTTCCACATGGTGTTCAAAAGCCCTTGTCGCCAAGGTCAGCACCTCATGAACCACTGGGTCGTCCACGTGTTGGCCCTTGGGATCATAGGAACGGTCAAGAACTTCGCCCAGCCGACCTTCAAGAAGGTCCCTCATCAGGGCTCGAGCCTCATCTGAGATGGGGCGCCAAGACCGCCGAACATCAACCGGGCCGTCATCGTTTCCCATTTGACAGGAGCGACACAAAATGCCGCCTAAATCGACATCGAAAGCTAGCGAACCAAAATCTTTGTACTGGCCGGCCGAGCTCGTGTCAATCGAGCGAGGAGTTTCCTCAAGAGACTCACCACAGTTCTCACCACACGAAACGCAACGCGTCAGTTCGGGTCGCAAACCTTCAACTGTGAGCAATCGCCAGAGAAAAGCTGGGACCACAACCGGTGAAGGTCGAGTCAGAAGAGTCTGACGAGCTCCCACCAACATTCGATACACATGAGGAACGGGTTCTCGGTCAGGGACCAGTTGATCGACAGCTTCCAAGATGGCACTGGCCTCAGTCATGCAGTCCAGATCACCAAATACCGATGAGGTCGTTGACACTGTTTCTACTTGGCTGATGACATCAAGATCACGTCCTCGATGCAACTGCAGTGCCACATGAGAAAGTGGTTCGAGTCGTCCACCAAATTTCGATCGGGTTTTGCGAATACCTTTGGCCACCGCGCGCACCTTGCCGTGTTCTTCGGTCAGAAAGACAATGATGCGATCAGCTTCACCGAGTTTGTAACTGCGCAACACAATGCCCGTGTCGCGGTAGTACTTGCTGTCGTTTCGAAAATTTCCCGTGGTCATACCTCGACCCCGCCGAAACGTCGGCTCCGTTGGGCGAACTCTTGCACCGCACGGACCACATCGGCAGAAGACAGAGCCTCCCAAGATGACGGTATAAAAACCAACTCGCTGTAGGCCAGCTCCCAAACCAACGAAACTGGTAGTCGATTTGGCGGCCCCAAAATAACCACCAAATCCGGCTCGCCTGCTGGGCCGAATAATGCCTGACCAAGAGTTTCTTCGGTTATTTCTTGACCGTCGGGCCAAAGGGCTATCTCATCGCAGATGCGCTGGCGGCCATCAACGACTGGATCGGCCACCGCAGTAATCGTGGATCCTGCTTCCTCGTGAGAGAACTGGCCGGGGACGACGATTTCACGACGATGGAGATTGGGAGATGTCCTCACTGGTGACCTACCAGTGGGATCAGCCAAGACTTCAAAGGGATGAACCGTTACGTACCGAGCGCCGGCCTGTTGAGCGACCTCGGCCAAACTGCCCAAACGACTATCCCAGTCTTCCTCGCTGAACGACTCCCAATCAGCACTAGTCCCGCCAGCAACCACGATGTGCCACAGGCCGCGAGATTCGGGCTCGACCCCGGAACGGCTCCGGCGCAATCCCTTCAATTTGGCGAACCTTGACATGTCTCCATTGTGGCTGATCGGCATAGGCCGAACCCGCCACCGGGACGAAACCCTGATCCGCTGCTGATCGGGCGGCTACCCTGAACACTTGTGCACGTGGCCTGCATCATGGATGGAAACGGTCGCTGGGCTCAGCGCCGCGGTCTGCCGCGCACCGCAGGACACTCCGCCGGCGAGGAAAATTTGGCGACCATCGTGCGAGCCAGCGTGGCTCGTCAAGTGGACTATCTGACGGTCTTTGGATTTTCCACTGAAAATTGGGTACGGCCACGCCGCGAAGTCCGACACATTCTTGGTCTCCACGAAAAACTCTTCGGGCGACTTGACGAGCTCAACGCCAACAATGTGCGGGTGTTATGGATCGGACGGCCTTTTGACGATCCTCTCTCTCGCACTCCCCGCTATGTGCAAAGGGCTATCGACCGGGCAATTGCCGATACCGCCCACAACACCGGTATGACCTTGACGGTGGCCTTTGACTATGGAAGTCGTGCAGAAATAGCCGATGCCGCTCGGCGGATGCGGGCGAGTGGCGCTGTACCTTCAGTTGGTACTTTGAGCAACTTCCTGTACGAACCGGACCTTCCACCCGTTGACGTTCTCATTCGAACCTCTGGTGAAGTGCGAGTTTCAAATTTCATGCTGTGGCAGGCCGCGGGCGCACCAATCTATTTTTCAACTAATACATGGCCCGATTTCAGCGTTGAGGATCTAGATGCGGCCCTCCAGATCTCTCACGAGGTAACCGGGTGAATGCCGCGGAAGCCCTTGCCCGCGTCACCAGTGCCCTTCCCCATAACGAGACACGACCGGGCCAACGAGAAATGGCCGAAGCGGTGGAAGAGGCCATAGCCGAATCAAAACATCTCGTAGTCCAAGCTGGAACTGGAACGGGAAAAACTCTGGCCTATCTGGTTCCCGCAATCTTGGCCGGTAAACGCACCATCATCGCTACGGCGACCAAAGCCCTCCAAGATCAGTTGGCCCAAAAAGACCTGCCGTTTCTCGAGACCCAATGGGCCGCCATGGGCGGACAAGAGTTTTCGTATTCAATACTCAAAGGTCGCAGCAATTACATCTGTCTTCAAAGGCTCGCGGAAATCGATGCGCAAAAATCTCGAATCAATGGAGACTCTCCCACCTTGCTGGATCAAGAGGAGTTAAAGCCAACTGTCAAAAAAGAAGTTGATCGGCTGGCGACGTGGGCGCGGCGAACTCCAACGGGTGATTTTGCTGAACTCGACTGGTCGCCATCGGCCACGGCTCTGAGGGCCGTGAGTGTGGGCAGCGATGAATGCCCCGGTGCCCGCCGATGCCCCCAAGGTGAATCATGTTTTGCTGAACTGGCTCGTTTGAAAGCCGCCGATTCAGACGTTGTAGTGGTCAACACCCATCTTTACGGCATACACGTGGCTTCTGGCGGTGCTTTGCTGCCCGAGCACGCCATCCTCATCGTTGACGAGGCTCATGGTCTCGAAGACATCATGAGTGACACCGTGGGCATCGCCTTACATGCTGGCAACTTTTCCTACTTTGCGGCCGCTACCAAACGAATCATCGCTGATAGCGACCTTGTTCCTCGTCTCGTAGAACTCGGCCAGCACCTCAATACAGTTCTCGTTGCTGATGTTGGTCAGCGAATATCCATCCCTCTGCCAAGTCCAATCGCGGATGCCCTCAGCGAGGGTCGGCTTTTGGTCAACAATGTTCTGGAAGCCCTGCGAACGATCGAAACATCTGACGAAGACGCCCAACAACGAAAACTTCGCGCCCAAACCTTGGCCACGCGCCTATCGGACAATATTGACGCCGCCTTATCGATCAACGAGTCGTTTGTCCCCTTTGTGAGTGGAACAACCGACCATCCACGTTTGGAGATTGCTCCCCTCGATGTTGGACCAGTCATGGCTGCTGGAGTGTGGGACAAGACCACAGCAATCTTGACCAGCGCCACGATTCCGCAAAATCTTCCGATCCGCGTGGGACTACCTGAGGACGGCACACGTTCACTGGTTGTTGACAGTCCCTTTGATTATCCAACGCAGTCAATGCTGTACTGCGCCACGCATCTGCCAAACCCCAATGATGCCAATCATGCTCGGTTGATGCATGAGGAATTGCTGGCCCTGATTACGGCGGCCGGCGGTCGCACGTTGGCGCTCTTCACCAGTTATCGGGCCATGGATGCCGCCGTGGAGTGGATCCGGCCCCGCATCAAAGTCACCGTCCTATCTCAGCGCGAATATCAAAAGAATCAACTCATCAAATTGTTCAGCGAAGACGAAAGCTCGTGTCTCTTTGCTACTTCGGGATTTTTCCAAGGCATTGACATTCCCGGTCGTACCTTGTCGCTCGTCACCATTGATCGCATTCCTTTCCCCCGTCCAGATGACCCGTTGCTCGGTGCCCGCCGTGAAGCAGTGGGAGTTCAAGCATTCCGGGAAATTGATCTACCGCGAGCGGCCACGTTGTTGGCTCAAGCAACGGGGCGTTTGATACGAAACGCCACCGATCACGGTGTCGTAGCGGTTTTCGATCCCCGACTGGGGACTTCAAGTTATCGACGCCACATCCTGGCCGCACTTCCGCCGATGCGCCGGACCATCACGCTTTCAGAGGTAGAGGATTTTCTCCGCACCATTACCTAATGCGATAAATGCCGTGACGGGTACTCATCCATTGGGAACAAGTCGATATCCGATACCGCGAACCGTCAAGAGGAGCCGGGGCTCATCTGGATGATCTTCGATTTTTACTCGAAGTCGGCGGACATGGGCATCAACTAGTCGGCTGTCACCTAAGTAGTCATAGCCCCAGACTCGCTCTAATAACTGGTCTCGCGAGAGGACGATGTTGGGATGATCGGCGAATTCACATAAGAGATGAAACTCGGTCTTGGTCAAGGAGATCTCCTGACCCGATTTGAAAACCAAACCTTGTTCACGGCGTAGATCGATATCTCCGAATGATTCATTCGTCGGAGTAGAACCCGGCGTTCCCTGGAGTTGCACCCGTCGCAAGTGGGCACGAATGCGCGCCGCAAGTTCCTTGGGCACCACCGGCTTGGTCACGTAGTCATCCGCTCCCGCTTCAAGGCCAGCCACCATGTCTTGAGTGGCCGTCTGCGCCGTCACCATGATGATCGGAACGATGGACATGGCCCGCAAAGCCCGACACACCTCGAA